>JAKAJW010000217.1 GCA_021813645.1 Pseudomonadota bacterium
TCTGCACTGGGCCACCGGCATGCTGACGGGCGACTTCGGCATCTCCTACACCTATCGCGTGCCGGTCGCCGGGCTCGTTCTGCAGCGGCTGCAGGTCTCGCTGCCGCTGACGCTCTACGCTATCGCGCTGTCAACGACTCTGGCGCTGCCGGCCGGCATCCTCGCCGCCACGCGGCGCGGGCGCGCGGCGGATTTCACCATCATGGGGCTGACCCAACTCGGCATCGCGGTGCCGAACTTCTGGTTCGCCATGCTGCTGGCGTTGCTCTTCGCGCTGAAGCTGCACTGGCTTCCGGCGGGCGGCTTTCCAGGCTGGCAGGCGGGACTACTGCCGGTGCTGAAAGCCCTGACCCTACCCGCCGTGGCGCTGGCCCTGCCGCAAGCGGCGATCCTGGCCCGGGTCATGCGCTCGTCGCTGATCGACACGCTTGGCCAAGACTTCATCCGCACCGCCCGCGCCAAGGGGCTGTCGGCCGGCCAAGCCACCCGCCGCCACGGCGTCCGCAACGCCCTGATCCCGGTGCTGACCATTCTCGGGCTGCAGTTCTCCTTTCTGCTCGCCGGCGCCATCATCATCGAAAACGTCTTCTACCTGCCCGGCCTCGGCCGGCTCATCTTCCAGGGCATCACCCAGCGCGACCTGATCGTGGTGCAATCGGTCGTCATGTTGCTGGTCGCGGCGGTCATCGTGGTGAACTTCGCGGTCGAGGTCCTCTATGCGCTGATCGACCCGCGCCTGAGGCGACACGCGTGACCGGCCGCGCAAGCCTCTTGATCGGCGCCTGCCTGGCGGGTTTCTTCCTCGGCCTCGCGCTGGTGTCCTTCGTCTGGACGCCCTACCCCTATGCGGCGATGGACATCGCCGCGAAATTCGCCGCGCCGGGTCCGGTGCATTGGCTCGGCACCGATCAGTTCGGCCGGGACGTTGCCGCCCAGCTGATGGTGGGGGGGCGCACCTCGATCGCGGTCGCGGTGCTTGCCGTGGCGATCGGCATGGCGGGCGGTGTGCCGCTCGGCCTTTGGGCGGCGGCGACCCGCGGCAGCCTGGCCGACGAGATAGTCCAGCGCGGCACCGATCTCGTCTTCGCCTTTCCGGCAATCGTCACCGCGATCCTGATTACCTCCGTCTTCGGCCCCTCGGCCTTCAATGCGATGCTCGCCATCGGCGTCTTCAACGTGCCGGTCTTCGCGCGCGTCACCCGTGCCGGGGCACTCAGCCTGTGGACACTGGATTACATCCGCGCGGCCCAGGTCGCCGGCAAGCGCCGCCCTCGCATCTCGATCGAGCACATCCTCCCCAATGTCGCCAATCTGCTCATCGTTCAGGGCACGATCCAGTTCTCGCTTGGCATCCTGGCCGAGGCCGGCCTCAGCTACGTCGGCCTCGGCGCCCGGCCGCCCACGCCGTCCTGGGGACGGATGCTGGCCGACAGCCAGACCATGATGGCCTTCGCCCCCGGACTGGCCGTCTTTCCCGGCCTCGCCATCATCCTGACCGTGCTCGGGCTGAACCTGATGGGCGATGGGCTGCGCGATCTGCTGGACCCCAGACTGAGGCGCCGGGCATGACACTGCTTTCGGTCCGCGACCTCAGCGTGACAATCCACGACGCGCCGATCCTGTCGGACGTCTCCTTCGACCTGGCCGAGGGCGAGATCTTCGGCCTGGTGGGGGAATCCGGCTCGGGCAAATCGATGACCGCGCTGGCCCTGATGCAATTGCTGCCACATGGCGCCCGCGCGAGCGGTGCGGCCCGGATGGCGGGCACCGACCTGCTGGGACTCGCGGAGCGACGGATGTGCGGGATCCGCGGCCGCGAGATCGGCCTCATCTTCCAAGAGCCTATGACCGCGCTGAATCCGATGAAGACGATCGGCGACCAGGTGGCCGAAACGCTCGTCATCCACGGCGCCGCGTCGCGGCGCAAGGCGCTGGCTGTCGCCCGCGAGCGGCTCGACCGCGTCGGGCTGCTCGAAGCGCGGTTCCCGCTCGACCGCTTCCCTCACGAACTGTCCGGCGGGCAGCGCCAGCGGGTCTGCATTGCCATGGCAGTGGCGCTTCGGCCGAAGCTGCTGATCGCCGACGAGCCCACGACCGCGCTCGACGTGACCACCCAGGCGCAGATCCTCGAGCTGCTCAAGGGCCTGGTCGCAGAGGAAAAGATGGCGCTGATGCTGATTACTCACGACCTCGCCGTGGTGGCCGGCATGGCGCACCACGTGGCGGTCATGCAGCGGGGCCGCATCGTCGAGACCGGCCGCACCGAGACGCTGTTCCGCACGCGGGCGCACGATTACACTCGCCGGCTCTTCGCCGCATCGGACCACGCGCCCAGCCGGCACCCCACCGCGACGGCCAGACCGCTGCTGGAGGTGACCGGCGCGGTCCGCGACTACCCCCTGCCCCGCACCCGCCCCTTCGGACCGCACCCCGTCTTCCATGCGGTCAAGGGCGTCGGCTTCACTCTGCATGAAGGCGAAAGCCTGGGGCTGGTGGGCGAGTCCGGCTGCGGCAAGTCCACCCTCGCCCGCGCGATCCTGGGGTTGGACCTTCTGCAGGGCGGCCACATCAGGCTTGCCGGCGAGGAGGTGCGCGCGGGCCATCACATGCACCGGTCCATGCGGGCGAAGATGCAGGCGGTGTTCCAGGATCCCTACGGCAGCTTCAACCCGCGCTGGAAGGTTCAACGGCTGATCGCCGAACCGCTGCATCTGCTGCCGGAGCCGCCGCCCGACCCCAAGGCCCTGGTGGCCGCGACGCTGGCGGATGTCGGCTTGAGCCCGGCGGATGCGCAGAAATACATCCACGAATTCTCCGGCGGCCAGCGCCAGCGCATCGCCATCGCCCGCGCGCTGATCCTGCGGCCCAAGCTCATCGTGCTGGACGAGGCGGTCTCCGCGCTCGACGTGAGGGTGCGCGCCCAGGTGCTGGACCTGCTCGCCGATCTTCAGGCCCGCCATGGGCTGGCCTATCTCTTCATCAGCCACGACCTGGGCGTGGTGCGGGCAATCACCGATCGGGTGCTGGTCATGCAGGCCGGCGAGATCGTCGAGACCGGCGCGACCGCTTCGGTCTTCGACGCGCCGGCGCATGACTATACCAAGCGTCTGGTTGCGGCGACGCCGCGGCTGCCGGCGGAGTGGGGCCATGGCTGACCTGCGCCTTGTCGCCGCCCCGCCCGGGGCGCAGGAAGGGCTGCGCGCCCTTCTGCTGGCCTACAGCGTGGCACTGGGACACGTCGGAGAGGGCACGTTGATCCGCCTGCCGCTCTACTGGACCGCCCCGAAACGTTGGCCGTTCCTGATCCGGTTGGAGAAAGAGACTGCCGGTTTCGCGCTTGTGCGGAGCCTAGCCGAGGGGTCATTTGAAATGGCTGAGTTCGCCATCCTGCCGCGATTCCGGCGCTGCGGGCTCGGCCGGCAGGCCGCAGCCATGGCCTTTGCCCGCTTTCCCGGCCGCTGGCGGCTCTGGGCAACGGAAGGCGCACGGCGATTTTGGCCGAACGCCATCGCCTCGGCGGGCTGGCGCCCAGAGTCGACCCAAGACGGATGGTTCCATTTCGACGTGGCAGGCTGAGGGAGGAGAGCATGGACGGTCAGGCGAAGGACGGCGCGGCACGGCTTTGGTTCGATCCGACGGAAGTGTTCATCGGCGGTCACTGGCTTGCCGCTGCGACGACGCTGCCGCTGGAAGACCCTTCGACCGGCGCAGAGATCGGCGCCATCGCGCGCGGCGGAGCGGCGGAGATCGACGCGGCCGTGACGGCGGCGCAGGCGGCGCTGGACGGACCCTGGGGCAAGATGACCGCGGCCGAGCGCGGCCGTCTGCTGGCGCGGATCGGCCAACTGGTACTGGAGCGGGCCGACGACCTTGCCATGCTGGAGGCCGCCGATGTCGGCAAGCCGCTGAAACAAGCCAAGGCCGACGCCTTGGCGCTGGCACGCTACATGGAATTCTATGCCGGTGCCGCAGACAAGCTGATGGGCGAGACGATCCCCTATCTGGACGGCTACACGGTCTACACGCTGCGCGAGCCGCATGGGGTGACGGGTCATATCGTGCCCTGGAACTATCCGATGCAGATCATCGGCCGCTCGGTCGGCGCGGCGCTGGCCGCCGGAAATGCCTGCGTGCTGAAGCCTGCAGAAGAGGCCTGCCTGACCGCCTTGGCGTTTGCCCGGCTGGCCGAGCAGGCTGGCCTGCCGGCGGGCGCGCTGAACGTGGTCCCCGGCTTGGGCGATGAGGCTGGCGCGGCCCTGACCGCTCATCCCGGGGTACGCCATCTCAGCTTCACCGGCTCGGTCGCGGTGGGCCAGCTGGTCCAGGCGGCGGCGGCGCGCCATGTGGTGCCGGTGACCTTGGAGCTTGGCGGAAAATCGCCGCAGGTGGTCTTTGCCGATGCCGATCTCGACAAGGCGCTGCCCTTCCTGGTGAACGCCGGGATCCAGAATGCCGGCCAGACCTGTTCGGCCGCTTCGCGCATCCTCGTCGAACGGTCACGCTATGCCGAAGTGGTGGAGCGCATGGCGGCCCGCTATGCCGCGCTAAAGGTCGGCCCCGCCTTGGCCGATCATGACCTGGGGCCGCTCATATCCGCGCGGCAGAAGGAGATCGTCGATGGCTTCCTGTCACTCGCGGGCGACCTGACCGTGGCGGCACGGGGAACCGTGGTCGCCGATGCCCCGGCGGGAGGCCATTACGTCGCACCGACCTTGCTCGCCGATGTGCGGCCTGGCCATCGGCTGGCGCAGGAAGAGATCTTCGGCCCTGCCCAAGTCGTCATCCCCTTCGCCGAGGAGGACGAGGCGGTGGCAATCGCCAACGGCACCGGCTACGGACTGGTGGCCGGCTGCTGGACGGAAAACGCCGGCCGGGCGCTGCGCATGGCCAAGCGGCTGCGGGCCGGCCAAGTGTTTCTCAACAACTACGGCGCCGGCGGCGGGGTCGAACTGCCGTTCGGCGGCGTCGGCCTGTCCGGCCACGGGCGGGAAAAGGGCTTCGAGGCGCTCTACGGCTTCACCGTGCTGAAGACGGTCGCCGCGCATCATGGCTAGCGATCAGTTTTTCAAGAACAAATCCAGCATGTAACGGTAAGGGAGGGAGGGGGAATGCGACTTGCGGGAAAGACGGCGATCGTGACGGGGGGCGGTTCTGGCTTCGGCGCCGGGATCGCGCGGGCCTTCGCGGCTGAGGGTGCGCGGGTGATGGTGGCCGACGTCAACGCCGAGGCCGCCGCCGCGGTCGCGGCCGAGATCGGTGGCATCGCCCAGGCCGTGGATGTGAGCCGTGATGCCGCGGTCCAGGCGATGGCGGAAGCGGCCGAGGCGGAGTTCGGTCGGCTCGACATCCTGGTGAACAACGCCGGCGTCACCCATCTGCCGATGCCGATGGAGGAGGTGAGCGAAGCCGACTTCGACCGTGTGATGGCGGTCAACACCAAATCTGTCTATCTCGCCGCCCGCCATATCGTGCCGCGAATGAAGGCGGCGAAGGCAGGCGCCATTCTCAACGTCGCCTCCACCGCCGGGCTGTCGCCGCGGCCGCGGCTCAGTTGGTATAACGCGTCCAAGGGCTGGATGATTACCGCCACCAAGGCGATGGCGGTGGAACTGGCGCCCCATGGCCTTCGGGTGAATGCGATCTGCCCGGTGGCGGGGGAAACGCCGCTCCTGAAGAGCTTTCTGGGCGAGGACACGCCGGAGATGCGGGCGAAATTCCTGTCGACGATCCCGCTTGGCCGGTTCTCGACCCCGGGCGACATGGGGGCGGCGGCGCTGTTTCTGTGCTCCGACGAGGCCGCGATGATCACCGGCGTGGCGTTGGAAGTGGACGGCGGGCGCTGCATTTGAAACCCGGCCGCGGGACATGCGCGGCGCAGGGGTTCATGCGCGCGTTCGCAGGAACCCGCAACGCCGGCGCGCCGGCGACGGTCGCGACGAAACCGAGGATATGATGCGAGCAGGCGAACGAAATCTCATCACCGACGTGGCCGGGCTGGTGGTCGGCAATGCCAACGATGCCGGGCTGCGCTCCGGTGCGACCGTGCTGCTGGGCGAGCGGCCCTTCGTCGCCGCCGTCAATGTGATGGGCGGCGCGCCCGGCACCCGGGAAACCGATCTCCTCGCCCCGGACCGCATCGTGCAAGAGGTTGATGCGCTTGTACTTTCCGGCGGGTCTGGGTTTGGCCTCGACGCCGCGTCGGGGGTGGTGGACGCGCTGCGCGCGCGGGGGCGCGGCTTCGCCGTGGGCGACGTCCGCGTGCCGATCGTGCCCGGCGCGATCCTGTTCGACCTGCTCAACGGCGGCGACAAATCCTGGACGGAAAGCCCCTACAAGGCGCTCGGCCGGGCCGCGCTCGAGGCGGCGGGCAGGGATTTCGCGCTTGGTTCGCAGGGGGCCGGCTATGGCGCGACCACGGCCAATTGGAAGGGCGGGCTCGGCTCGGCCTCGGCCGTTCTGGACAGCGGCATCACCGTCGGCGCGCTGGTGGCGGTCAATGCGCTTGGCCAGGTCACGGTCGGCGATGGCCCGGAATTCTGGGCGGCGCCGTGGGAAATCGGAAAGGAATTCGGCGGCTTAGGACTGCCGGCCCGCTTTCCGCCCGCGCAGGCGCCGCGGCCTGGCAAGCGGATGGGCGAGGCCACCACCATTGCCATCGTCGCCACCGACGCGATCCTGACCCGGGCGCAGGCGCTGCGGCTGGCGACGGCGGCGCAGGACGGCATGGCGCGGGCGATCGTGCCCTCGCACACACCGTTCGATGGCGACCTGGTCTTCGCCGGGGCGACGGGGCTCCGCGAACTGCCCGATCCCTCGGCCGATATCTTCCAACTCGGCCATGCCGCCGCTTGCTGCCTGGCCCGCGCCATCGCCCGGGCGATCTACCTGGCCGAACCGCTGCCGGGCGACCTGCAGCCGGCTTGGGCCAGCCGCCACCGCCGGGGCTGAGCGCCTCAACCGGTGCCGAGCAGGGTTTCGACGAGCGCCGAGTCCGGCCGCGCCAAGTCGTCTATCACATTGAAATGATGGAGCCTTGGCGCGATATGGCAGGGCACGGACCAGGCGTCCGACAGCCAGCGGGCCTGATCGAGGAAGGCGGGCCGCTCGGCGCCGCCGACCCAGACGGTCACCCGACCCGGGCGGCGGGCGCAAAGCATCGGGCTTTCGGCCACAGCCTCGGCGGCATCGAGCCGCAGCGTGGCATTCATCTCCGTGGCCATCAGCGGGCGCAGATCGGCCAGGGGCGAGACCGGCACGCCGGCGCTGAGGCGGCCGGCCACCGCTGCGGCGAGTGGCGAATTTTGGTTGAAAACACGGGCCGTTAGATGCCCCCCTGCGGAATGGCCGGTGACCGCGATCGGGCCAGGCACGTCCTCGGCGGCGCGCTCGATGGCGCGGCAGACCTCGGGCGTGATCGCCCCGATCCGCGCCGCGGGGGCCAGCGTATATGCCGGCAGAGCGCAGGCCCAGCCCCGGTCCAGCGCCCCCTGGGCGAGATGCGACCAGTCGCGCGGGCCGAAGGCCATCCAATAGCCGCCGTGGATAAAGACCATCAATCCCAAGGGCTTGCCCTCGGGCAGGAAGAGGTCGAGCCAGTGCCGTTCGCCCGCGCCATAGGCCAAGCCGAGCCGCGCCCGGGCGCCCTGGGCGGCGCGGAAGGCGGCGGCCTCGGCCGCCCAGCGCGGCGCGTAGAACTCCGCCCCCGGAATGAAGCCGCCGTTGTTATAGGCCAGGTCGATTTCGGCCATCCGATCCCTCCGCGAATGCTTGCCGCAGTCTTAACGCGGCGTCCCGCAGACGCCAGAGCCGACCGGCCGACGCGGGGCAACCCTTTGGCGGAGCGGCAAAATCGCCATACCGATTTGGCACCGATTTCGCACCGATTTTACACCGACGTTGGACCGACCTTGCTGCCCGGCCGGCGCCCCCCGCCGGCGCCCGACGGCTGGACAATCCGCCGGCCGGGTGCTTTGCATGGAGCAAGACCAATCACGGAGGCTGCCATGCTCGATTCCGTCACCGATCTGCGCGCGCGTCTGAAGGATCCGACGCTGCTCGCCACCAAGGCCTATGTCGCCGGCCAGTGGATCGAGGCCGACGACGGCGCCCGCTTCGCGATCACCAATCCGGCCCGCGGCGATGTCATCTGCGAAGTGCCGAACCTGACCCGGGCGGAAACCGCGCGGGCGATCGCCGCCGCGGCGGTCGCGCAGAAGGAGTGGGCCGCCCGCACCGGCAAGGAGCGCGCCGCCGTGCTGCGCAAATGGTTCGACCTGATGATGGCGAACCAGGACGACCTCGGCATGATCCTGACTGCCGAGATGGGCAAACCCCTGGCCGAGGCGAAGGGCGAGATCGCCTATGGCGCCTCTTTCGTCGAATGGTTCGCCGAAGAGGCCAAGCGGGTCTATGGCGAGACCATCCCCGGCCACCAGCGCGACAAGCGGATCACCGTCATCAAGCAGCCGGTCGGCGTGGTGGGCTCGATCACGCCCTGGAACTTCCCCAATGCGATGATCGCCCGCAAGGTCGCCCCGGCGCTTGCCGTCGGCTGCGCCTTCGTCGCCCGGCCGGCGGAGACCACGCCGCTGTCGGCCCTGGCGATGGCGGTCCTGGCCGAGCGCGCCGGGCTGCCCGGCGGGCTGCTCTCGGTCATCACCTCCACCCATGCCTCGGACATCGGCAAGGAGTTCTGCGAGAACCCGGTGGTGCGCAAGCTGACCTTCACCGGCTCGACCGAAGTCGGGCGCATCCTGCTGCGCCAGGCGGCCGACCAGGTGATGAAATGCTCGATGGAGCTGGGCGGCAACGCGCCCTTCATCGTCTTCGACGACGCCGATCTGGATGCCGCGGTGCAGGGCGCGATCATCTCGAAATACCGCAACAACGGCCAGACCTGCGTCTGCGCCAACCGGATCTACGTCCAGGCCGGGGTCTATGACGCCTTCGCGGCGAAGCTGTCGGAGGCGGTGGCCAAGCTGAAGGTCGGCGACGGGCTGGAGCCCGGCACCGAGCTTGGGCCGCTGATCAACGAGGAGGCGGTGGCCAAGGTCGAGGACCATATCGCCGACGCGCTGGCCGGCGGCGGCAAGATCGTGCTGGGCGGCCATCGCCATGCGCTCGGCGGCACCTTCTTCGAGCCGACCGTGATTACCGGGGTGACGCCGGAGATGAAAGTCTCGAACGAGGAGACCTTCGGCCCGCTCGCCCCGCTCTACCGCTTCGAGACCGAGGAAGAGGCGATCCATCTCGCCAACAACACGATCTTCGGCCTGGCCTCCTATTTCTACGCCCGCGACATCGGCCGGATCACTCGGGTGCAGGAGGCGCTGGAATACGGCATGGTCGGCGTCAACACCGGGCTGATCTCGACCGAGGTGGCGCCGTTCGGCGGGGTGAAACAGTCCGGCCTCGGCCGCGAGGGCAGCCACCACGGCATCGAGGACTATCTGGAGATGAAATACATCTGCCTCGCGGTCTGAACCGCGCCGCGACGCGACGGGGCCCGCCGGGTCGAACGGCGGGCCGATACGGGGTCAGTGCGCCTGGGCCCAGTTGCGGCCCTGGCCGGCATCGACGGTGAGCGGGATCGACAGTTTCACCGCCGGCTCGGCCGCCCCTTCCATCACCTCGCGGACGCGGGCGATGGTGGTCTCGACGGCCTCTTCGGCGACCTCGAACAGCAGTTCGTCATGGACCTGCAGCAGCATCGTGGCCGGCAGGCCAGCGATCGCCTTCGGCATGCGGATCATCGCCCGCCGGATGATGTCGGCCGCCGCGCCCTGGATCGGCGCGTTGATCGCGGCGCGGCGAGCGAAGCCGGCATGCGGGCCCTTGGCGTTGATCTCGGGCGTGTGGATCTTGCGGCCGAACAGGGTCTGGACGTAGCCATGCGCCTTCGCGAAGGCCACGGTGTCGTCCATATAGGCGCGGATGCCGGGGAAGCGTTCGAAATAGCGGTCGATGAAGCCCTGCGCCTCGGCCCGGGGGATGCGCAGGTTGCGCGCAAGGCCGAAACCCGAGATGCCGTAGATCACCCCGAAGTTGATCGCCTTGGCCTGGCGGCGGATCATCGGGTCCATCCCCTCGATCGGCACGCCGAACATTTCCGAGGCGGTCATGGCATGGATGTCGAGCCCGTCGCGGAAGGCCTGCTTTAGCGCCGGGATGTCGGCGACATGGGCGAGGATGCGCAGCTCGATCTGGCTGTAGTCGAGCGAGAGCAGGAGCTTGCCTGGGGGCGCCACGAAGGCCTCGCGGATCCGGCGGCCCTCTTCGCTGCGGACGGGAATGTTCTGCAGGTTGGGGTCGGTCGAGGCGAGCCGGCCGGTGTTGGCGCCGGCGATCGAATAGGAGGTGTGCACCCGGCCCTCGGCGTCGATATGGGTCTGCAGCGCATCGGTATAGGTCGATTTGAGCTTGCTCAGCATCCGCCAGTCGAGCACGCGGGCTGGCAACTCATGGCCCTCGGCGGCCAGATCCTCGAGCACGTCGGCGCCGGTGGCATAGGCGCCGGTCTTGCCCTTCTCGCCGCCGGGCAGGCCCATCTGGCCGAACAGGATCTCGCCCAGCTGCTTGGGGCTGCCGACGTTGAACGGCGCGCCGGCGAGCTCCTGGATCTCGGCCTCGAGCCCGGCCATCTTCTGGGCGAAGGCGTTCGACATGCGCGAGAGCGCGTCGCGGTCGACCTGGATTCCCGCCATTTCCATCTCGGCCAGCACGGTGACCAGGGGACGTTCCAGCGTCTCGTAGACGGTGGTGACGCGGGCGCGGTGCAGGTCCGGCTTGAAGCGCCGCCAGAGCCGCAGGGTGACATCGGCATCCTCGGCGGCATAGGCGGTGGCCTCGTCGATCGGCACGCGGTCGAAGGTGATCGCGGATTTGCCCGTGCCGAGCAGCGGCTTGATCGGGATCGGCACATGGCCGAGGTATTTTTCGGACAGGAAGTCCATGCCGTGGCCATGCAGGCCGGCGTGCATGGCATAGGACATCAGCATGGTGTCGTCGAAGGGCGCCAGCCGCACCCCGTGGCGGGCGAAGATCTTCCAGTCGTATTTCATGTTCTGGCCGATCTTGAGGATCGAGGCGTCCTCCAGCACCGGCTTGAGGATCGCCAGCGCCTGGTCGACCGTCAGCTGCGGCTCTACCCGCGCCTCGGCGGCAAAGAGATCGCCGCCGCCCTGGCGGTGGCCGACCGGCACGTAACAGGCCTTGCCCGGCGCGACGCAGAGTGAGATGCCGACGAGCTCGGCCTGCATCTCGTCGAGGCTGGTGGTCTCGGTGTCGACGGCGACATGGCCGGTGGCGCGGATCGCGTCGGCCCAGGCCTGGAGCGCGGCGACGTCGCGGACGCATTCATAGGCCTTGGTGTCGAACGGCAGCTCGGCCGGCAGCGCCTCGCCCGGGGCTTCGGGGTCGATGGCGGGGGCGGTATCGGCGATCGCCGGCGGCGCCACGTTGAGCTTCTCGGCGACCCGCTTGGTCAGGGTGCGGAACTCCATCTCGGCCAGGAAGGCCATGATCTCGTCGGGCACCGGCGGCTTCACCTCGAGCGCGTCCAGCGTCGCCTCGACCGGCATGTCGCGCTTCAGGGTGACGAGCTGCTTGGAGATGCGGATCAGCTCGGCATTGGCGGTCAGCGCCTCGCGACGCTTGGGCTGCTTGATCTCCGCCGCGCGCTCCAGAAGCGTTTCGAGGTCGCCATACTCCTGGATCAGCTGGGCGGCGGTCTTGATGCCGATGCCCGGCGCACCCGGCACGTTGTCGACCGAATCGCCGGCCAGCGCCTGCACGTCGATCACCTTGTCGGGACCGACGCCGAATTTCTCCACCACCTCGTCAGGGCCGATCAGCCGGTCCTTCATCGGGTCGCGCATGACGATGCCGGGGCCGACCAGTTGCATCAGATCCTTGTCGGACGAGATGATGGTGACGGCGCCGCCAGCCGCCACCGCCTGGGTGGCAAGGGTGGCCATGATGTCGTCGGCCTCGTAATTCGCCTGTTCCAGACAGGCGACGTTGAAGGCCCGGGTGGCGCGCCGGGTCAGCGGGAACTGCGGCCGCAGATCCTCGGGCGGTTCGGGGCGGTTGGCCTTGTAGAGCGGGTAGAGATCGGTGCGGAAGGTCTTCGAGGAATGGTCGAAGACCACCGCGAGGTGGGTCGGCGCGTCGGAATTGACGCGGGTGATCTCGTTCCAGAGGATGTTGCAGAAGCCGGCGACGGCGCCGATCGGCAGGCCGTCGGACTTGCGGGTGAGCGGCGGCAGCGCGTGATAGGCGCGGAAGATATAGGCCGAGCCGTCGATCAGATGCAGGTGGCAGCCCTTGCCGAAGCTCATCGCGGTTCTCCCTCTCGCTCGGGTCTTGATGCCACGAAGCGGCGCGCGGTTCCACCGCAAGCGCGCCGACGCGGGCGCGCGGCGCGGCCCCCGCGCGACGGCGGCTTCTTCCGCTGGCAGACGTCTTCCAGGGACCTCAGGGCTAGCCCCTGGGCGCAGCGCGCACGGCCCCGT
>JAKAJW010000261.1 GCA_021813645.1 Pseudomonadota bacterium
CGACCTTCTGCTGGCCGCCGGCGCCACCGGCGCCGCGGTGAACATCAAGAAGGGCCAGTTCCTCGCCCCCTGGGACATGGACAATGTCGCCGCCAAGGTCGCCTCCACCGGCAACGAGCGGATCCTGCTGACCGAACGCGGCACCTCCTTCGGCTACAACACGCTGGTGGCCGACATGCGCGCCCTGCCGCGGATGGCCCAGACCGGCTACCCGGTCATCATGGACGCCACCCATTCGGTGCAGCAGCCCGGCGGCCAGGGCGGCGCCTCGGGCGGCGACCGCCGCTTCGCCCCGGTGATGGCGCGCGCCGCCGTCAGCCTCGGCATCGCCGGCGTCTTCATCGAGACCCACGAGGCCCCCGACACCGCCCCCTCCGACGGCCCGAACATGATCGCGCTCGCCGACATGCCGCGCCTGCTTGAGATGCTGATGGCGCTTGACCGCCTGGCCAAGACCGACCCCGTGAGGCTCTGATGACCGCACCGCATTCCGAAGTCACCCAGAACAGCTGGGAATTCCTCAACGAGCCGATGATCGCCCCCACCGGCTTTCGCGAATATGACGCGCGCTGGAAATACCCCAACCAGATCAACCTGCCCGGCGTGCAGGCACTCGGCCTCGGCCTCGGCACCCAGTTGCAGAGCCGCGGCCTGACCGAGATCGTCACCGGCAACGACTACCGCGACTATTCGCTGGCGGTGAAGCAGGCGCTGATCCTCGGGCTGATGCAGGCCGGCATCCGGGTGACCGACATCGGCACCGCGCTCTCGCCGATGGCCTATTTCGCCCGCGAGCATCTCGGCATCGGCCCGGTCGCCATGGTCACCGCCTCGCACAACCCGAACGGCTGGACCGGGGTGAAGATGGGCTTCGCACCGCCGCTCACCCATGGCCCGGAAGACATGGCCGAGCTGCGCGACATCGTGCTCGGCGGCCACGGCAAACCCGCCCCGGGCGGCGCGCTGGTCCGCGCCGAGGGCGTGCGCCAGGCCTATATCGACGATCTCTGCGGCAGCTTCAAAATCTCCCGCCCGCTGAAGATCGTCTGCGCCACCGGCAACGGCACCGCCGGCGCCTTCGCCCCCGAGATCCTCGCCCGGCTCGGCGTCGAGGTGGTCGACCTGCATACCGAGCTCGACTACCGCTTCCCGGCCTACAACCCGAACCCCGAGGCGCTCGAGATGCTGCACGACATGGCCCATGCCGTGCAGGCCGCCGGCGCCGATCTCGCGCTCGGCTTCGACGGCGACGGCGACCGCTGCGGCGTGGTCGACGACGAGGGCGAGGAGATCTTCGCCGACAAGGTGGGCGTCATCCTCGCCCGCGACTTCGCCCGGCTCCATCCCGGCGCCACCTTCGTCGCCGACGTGAAATCCACCGGCCTGTTCGCCTCCGACCCGGTGCTGCAGTCGCTCGGCGCCAAGGCCGACTACTACAAGACCGGCCATAGCTACATGAAGCGCCGGGTGCACGAACTGGGCGCGCTGGCCGGCTTCGAGAAATCCGGCCATTACTTCATCGCCCCGCCGATCGGCCGCGGCTACGACTGCGGCATGCGCGTCGCGGTGGAGATCGTGAAGCTGCTCGACCGCCATCCGGGCCAAAGCTTCTCCGACCTGAAGAAGGCGCTGCCGAAGACCTTCTCGATGCCCACCCTGTCGCCCTATTGCCCCGACACCGAGAAATACGAGGTGCTCGACCGCATCATGGGCCGGCTCGAGGTGATGAAAGAGGGCGGCGCCACGCTGGGCGGCCGGGCGATCACCGGCATCGTCACGGTGAACGGCGCCCGGGTGATGCTGGAGAACGGCGCCTGGGCGCTGGTGCGCGCCTCCTCGAACACGCCGAACCTGGTGGTGGTCTGCGAAAGCCCCGAAAGCGAGGCCGAGCTGCGCGCCATCTTCGCCGACCTCGACGCCGTGATCCGGCAGGAGCCGGCGGTGGGCGACTACGACCAGAGCTTCTAGCCCGGCCGCAGCCGCAACCGATCGCCGCAACCGATCGCCGGGGCCGTCAGGCCTCGGCGGTGAAGCCCGCCGCCTCGACCCCGGCCACCGCCGCCAGCGCGTCGTTTTCCGAGGTGTCGCCCGACACGCCCACCGCGCCGATCACCCGGCCGCGGCCGTCGCGGATCAGCACGCCGCCCTCGACCGGCACATAGCGGCCCTCGAACAGCCCGTTCATCGCCTGGCTGAAGGCCGGCCCGGTCTGCGCCCGGCCGTGCAGCGCCTTGCCGCCGAAGCCCAGCATCAGGCAGCCATAGGCCTTGGCCCGGGCGATCTCGAACCGCCCCGGGCTGGCGCCGTCGGCGCGCTCGAAGGCCAGCACATGGCCGCCGGCATCGAGCACCGCCACCGCCAGCGGCTTCAGCCCCAGCTCCGCCCCCTGGGCGAAGGCCTTGCGCACAATCACCCGCGCTTTCGACAAGCTAACCATTTCCGCCTCCTTAACCGCGGCTCGCCAGCGGGGTCCGCTGCGCCTTCAACTCGCGGCGCCGCGCATGCAGCACCGGTTCGGTATAGCCCGAGGGCTGGATCCGCCCCTTGAACACCAGATCGCAGGCCGCCTGGAAGGCCGGCCCGTCGAAGTCCGGCGCCATCGGCACATAGAGCGGGTCGCCGGCGTTCTGCCGGTCCACCACCGCCGCCATCTTCCGCATCGCCGCCATCACCTCGGCCTCGCTGACCACGCCGTGATGCAGCCAGTTGGCCAGGCATTGCGACGAGATCCGGCAGGTCGCCCGATCTTCCATCAGCCCGACATCGTGAATGTCCGGCACCTTCGAGCAGCCGACGCCCTGATCGACCCAGCGCACCACATAGCCGAGGATGCCCTGGGCATTGTTCTCCACCTCGGCGCGGATCTCCTCCGCCCCCCAGTTCGCCCCCGCCGCCAGCGGCACCGTCAGCAGATCCGACAGCTTGCCGCGCGGCCCGCCGGCGGCGATCTCGCGCTGCCGGGCGAAGACGTCGACCTGGTGGTAATGGGTGGCATGCAGCACCGCCGCCGTCGGCGAGGGCACCCAGGCGCAATTCGCCCCGGCCATCGGATGGCCGATCTTCTGCTTCAGCATCTCCGCCATCAGATCGGGCGCGGCCCACATCCCCTTGCCGATCTGCGCCTGGCCCGCCAGCCCGCAGGCCAGCCCGATGTCGACGTTGCGATCCTCATAGGCCTTGATCCAGGCCGAGGCCTTCATGTCGCCCTTGCGGATCATCGGCCCGGCTTCCATCGAGGTATGGATCTCGTCGCCGGTGCGGTCGAGGAAGCCGGTGTTGATGAAGGCCACCCGGTGCTTGGCCGCGCGGATGCATTCCTTCAGGTTGGCCGAGGTGCGCCGCTCCTCGTCCATGATGCCAAGCTTCACCGTATTGGCCTTCAGCCCCAGGCAGGCCTCGACCCGGCTGAAGATCTCGTCGGCGAAGGCGACCTCGGTCGGGCCGTGCATCTTCGGCTTCACCACATAGATCGAACCGGCCACCGAATTGCGCAGCCCCTCGGTCTTGTTGAGGTCGTGCAGCGCGCAGAGCACGGTGCAGAAGGCATCCATGATGCCCTCGAAGACCTCATCGCCGTCACGGTCGAGCACCGCCGGATTTGTCATCAGATGGCCGACGTTGCGCACCAGCATCAGCGCCCGGCCCTTCAGCGCCAGGCTGCCGCCTGCCGGGGCGGTGAAGCGCAGATCCGGCTCCAGCTCGCGCAACACCATCCGGCCGGCCTTGCTGAAGCTCTCGCTCAGGTCGCCCTTCATCAGGCCGAGCCAGTTGCGATAGGCCAGCGCCTTGTCCTCGCCGTCCACCGCCGCCACCGAATCCTCGCAATCCATGATCGAGGAGATCGCCGCTTCCAGCCGGATATCGGCGATATGCGCCCGGTCGGTCTTGCCGATCGGATGGCCGGCATCGATCTCGATCACCAGATGCAGGTGGTTCTGCTTCAGCACCAGCGCGCTCGGCGCCTCCGGCGCGCCGGCATAGCCCACGAACATCGCCGGATCCTGCAGCGCCGGCACCAGCGCCCCGTCGCGCACCGCAAAGCCGCTCGCCGCCGCCCATGAGCCCTCGGCCAGCGGCACCGCCGCATCGAGGAAGCTGCGCCCCCAGGCGATCACCCGCGCGCCGCGCGCCGCGTCGAACCCGCCCGGCTGCGGCAGATCGCCGAGCGCATCGGTGCCGTAAAGCGCATCGTAGAGCGACCCCCAGCGCGCATTGGCCGCGTTCAGCGCATAGCGCGCGTTCATCACCGGCACCACCAGCTGCGGGCCCGGAATGGTCGCGATCTCCGGGTCGATTCCCCAGGTGTCGACGGTGAAATCCGGCCCCTCCGGCACCAGATAGCCGATCTCGCGCAGGAAGGCCTCGTAGTCGGCCTGATCCCAGGCCTGGCCCTTGCGCGCCCGATGCCAGGCGTCGATCTCCGCCTGCAGCCGGTCGCGTTCAGCCAGAAGCGCCCGGTTCTTTGGCCCAAGCTCATGCACCGCCGCCGCGAAGCCGGCCCAGAACCGTTCCGCCGGCACGCCCGATCCGGGCAGCGCCTCGGCCTCCAGAAACGCCGCCAGCCGCGCATCGACCTGAAGCCCGTCCCGTTCGACCCGTTCCGTCATCTCTCTCCCTCGTCTTCTCGCCCGTCCAGCGGCCGCACCGCGGTTCCGGCGGCCGCATACCGCTGCACACCATCGTGGAAAAGTTTCCGATACGCAACAAGCCGGTCAAAAGAGTTGACCAATTTCCGGAAAAACGGCGCCCCGCCGCCGCCAAAACCCGCGCCTCGGCCGATTTTCGCCGCCGTCGGCCCCCAATGCGGGCCCCGGCGCCCCCGGCCCGGTCGCCCTGCCGCGCCGCCCACGGCAAAATACTTAGCTAATCCGCTAAGTTTTACTTGCCCGACTCACCGCCCCTCGGATACTTAGCAACATGACTAAGCATGATCCCGATCTGAACCGGCTGTTCCACGCGCTCGGCGACGACACCCGCCGCGCCATGCTGGAGCGTCTGATCCAAGGCCCCGCCCCGGTCTCCGAACTGGCCGCGCCGACCGGCCTCGCCCTGCCCACGGTGCTGCGCCACCTCGGCGTGCTGGAAGACGCCGGCCTGATCGTCACCGCCAAGACCGGCCGGACCCGGATCTGCCACGCCACGCCGGACCGGCTCGCCCCCGCCACCGACTGGCTCGCCCGCCAGCGCGCCGTCTGGGCGGGCCGCCTCGACCGGCTCGACGCCCTGCTCGCCAGCCTGCCCAAGGAGCCCCCCGATGATCCTCGATCCTGACCGCGACCTGGAACTGACCCGCCTCGTTTCCGCCAGCCCGGCCCAGATCTGGCGCTGCTGGACCGACCCGGCGCTGCTCCGCCGCTGGTGGGCGCCGCAACCGGTCGAAACCGTCGAGGCGGTGATCGAGTTGCGCCCCGGCGGCCGCTTCTTCACCCGGATGCTGCACGACGGCCGAAGCTTCCCGGTCGAGGGCACCTTCCTCGAGATCGTGCCGCAGGAACGGCTGGTGCTGACCGACGCGCTGACCGCGGGCTGGCGCCCGGCGCCCGAGCCCTTCTTCACCGCCATCCTCACCCTCGCCCCCGAGGCCGGCCAGACCCGCTACACCGCCCGCGTTTTGCACCGCGACGCCGCGCAGCAGCGCAGACATGCCGAGATGGGCTTCCACAGCGGCTGGGGCACCGCGCTGACCCAGCTCGAGGCGCTCGCCGCGACGCTCTGACCCGCGCCGCCCAAATCCGCGCCGCCCAAATCCGCACTGCTCAGACCGGCGCCGACACCGGCCGGCCGAGCGCCCGGGCCAACTGCGCCGGCGTCTCGCCATAGCCCTGCTGGCCATAGCCGCGGTCGGCCGGCACCTGCGGCAGCGTCGGCTGCGGCGCCACCAGGGCCGGCGGGCCCTGCCGGATCGGCCGGCCGGTCTCGTCGTTCATCAAGGGCCCGGTGTCGCGCACCGGCTGGGCATGGGCGACCAGCCCGTCGACCGAGGCAAGGAACAGCACCAGCACCGCCGCCACCGCACCGGCAAGGCCCAGCAGCGGGCCGCCATGGCGCCGCGCCGCCCTGGCAAGATCGGTATCCGAGGCAGACATCGCGCTTCCTTTCCGGCCCGTCGCATCGGGCCCTTTCCCCTAGCTGGGCCGCGGCGCCAGCGGCGGAACCCCGGCTCGCGGCCTGTTGACCGCGCGGGAGCCCGCCTTGCCTCAATAGGGCACATGCCGGCGACCGAAGCTGCGGGCCAGTTCCAGCAGCTTCTCGTCGCCGTCATAGGCGTCCTCCCATTGCGGCTTCTCGGTGCCGAACAGGCCGTTTGGCCCGAACAGCTCGTTATGCTCCGGCCCGTGGATCAGCCGCATCAGCCGGCCGTGCATCCAGATCTTCAGCACGTCGTTGATCCGCCCGTGATGGCCCCGGCCCATGGCGCGGAAGAACTTCATCACATTGGCGTCGAGATAGAGCGACACCTTCTCCCGCTTGGCCTCGCGCGGGGCCAGCGCGATGTCGTGCCAGGCCGCCGGCAGGCCCCAGCCGCGCCACAGCGTGTTGGCGATCTCCCATTCCACCCGTTTCTGGGCGATCGACATGAAATAGAAATGCTCCAGCTTGCGCTCGCTCAGCTTCGGCGGCTTGGCTTCCATCGCGCCCTCCTCTGCGCCGTCTCGTCCCGGCGCCCTCTGCGGCCGGGTCAGACTGCGCCGCCGGCCTTTACCGCCGGTTAACCCTGCGCCCGCCACGTCGGTGTGATATCGGTGCGAAATCGGTGCCAAATCGGTCGGCCGTTTTCTCCGCCCTTTGAACGGCTTGCGCGCCCGGGCCGGGCCGGCCGCCAAACCCCGCCTTGCACCCGCCGGCCGAAGCCTTACACCTGGGTGAAGCGTCAAAGGAGCAAGCGATGAAGGACGAGACCCCGCAGACCGTGCACCTGGCCGACTATCAGCCGCCGAGCCATCTGATCGAAAGCGTCGCGCTCACCTTCCGCCTGGCCCCGCGCGCCACCCGCGTGCTCTCCCGCATCCGCTTCGTGCCGAACCCGGCCCGCCCCGGCCGCCAGCCGCTCCGGCTCGACGGCGAGGATCTGAAGCTGATCGCCGCCGCCATCGACGGCCGGCCGGTCGCCGCCAAGCCCGACAGCCACGGCCTGACGCTGCCCGCCGAAGCCCTGCCCGACGCCCCGTTCACCTGGGAGGCAGAGGTGGAAATCTCGCCGGAAACCAACACGTTGCTCGAAGGACTTTACATGTCCAACGGGATGTATTGCACCCAATGCGAGGCCGAGGGATTCCGCCGCATCACCTATTACCTCGACCGCCCCGACGTCATGGCGCCGTTCAGCGTGCGCATCGAATCCGACCTGCCGGTGCTGCTGTCGAACGGCGACCCGACCGGCGCCGGCCCGGGCTGGGCGGCCTGGCACGACCCCTGGCCAAAGCCCTCCTATCTCTTCGCCCTGGTGGCGGGCGATCTGGTCGCCCATTCCGACCGGTTCCGCACCAAATCCGGCCGCACGGTCGCGCTCAACATTTGGGTCCGGCCCGGCGACGAGGGCAAATGCGACTATGCGATGGGCGCGCTGAAACGCTCGATGAAATGGGACGAGGACGCCTACGGCCGGGAATATGACCTCGATATCTTCAACATCGTCGCGGTCGATGACTTCAACATGGGCGCCATGGAAAACAAGGGGTTGAACATCTTCAACTCGAAATACGTCCTGGCCCTGCCCGAGACGGCCACCGACGAGGACTACGCCCGCATTGAGGGCATCATCGCCCATGAATACTTCCACAACTGGACCGGCAACCGCATCACCTGCCGCGACTGGTTCCAGCTCTGCCTGAAGGAAGGCCTGACCGTCTACCGCGATCAATCCTTCTCCGCCGACATGCGCTCGGCCGCGGTCAAGCGCATCGAAGACGTGCTGACCCTGCGCGCCCGCCAGTTCCGCGAAGACGCCGGCCCGCTGGCCCATCCACCGCGGCCCGATCACTACGTCGAGATTAACAATTTCTATACCGCGACGGTGTATGAGAAGGGGGCCGAGCTGATCGGCATGCTGAAAAGCCTGGTCGGCGCCGAAGGTTACCGCAAGGCGCTCGACCTCTATTTCGACCGCCACGACGGCGACGCGGCGACGATCGAAGACTGGCTGAAAGTGTTCGAAGACGCGACCGGGCGCGATCTGCGCCAGTTCAAGCGTTGGTATACCGATGCCGGCACACCCCGGCTCAGCGTCGAAGAAAACTGGAATGACGGCGTATACACACTTGATTTTGAACAAGAAATAGAAGCGACGCCAGGCCAGTCGCAGAAGCCGCCGCGGGTCATCCCGATCGCCGTCGGTCTGCTCAACCCGAACGGCGACGAGGTGCTGCCGACCACCGTGCTGGAAATGACCGAGGCGCGGCAAAGCTTCCGCTTCGAGGGTCTGGCGAGCCGGCCGATCCCCTCGATCCTGCGCGGCTTCTCCGCCCCCGTCACGCTAGAGCGCGCCGCCAGCCCGGAGGAACGCGCCTTCCTGCTCGCCCATGACACCGACCCGTTCAACAAATGGGAGGCCGGGCGCAGCTTGGCCAAGGACGTGCTGGCTCGCATGGTCACCGAGTCGGCCGCGCCCGGCCCGGCCTATCTCGACGCGCTCGCCCGGATGGCCCGGGACGAGACGCTGGACCCTGCTTTCCGCGCCTATACCCTGCGCCTGCCCTCCGAAGACGACATGGCGCAAACCCTTGCAAATTCTGGAAGAACACCCGATCCGGCGGCGATCCACGCGGCCCGCGAGCGGCTCGCCCTGGCGGTGGCCGAGCATCTGAAGCCGATCCTCGCCGATCTCTACGACGCCATGGCGGTGCCCGGCCCCTACACGCCCGACGCCCGCGACGCCGGCCAGCGCGCGCTCCGACTGCAGGCGCTGTGGTATCTCTCCCGCCTCGACGGCGGCGCGCGCGCCAGCCGCCAGTTCGCCGCCGCCGGCTCGATGACCGAAGAGCTCGGCGCCCTGGGCTGCCTCATGATGATCGGCGCCGGCGACGAGGCGCTGACGCGCTTCGCCCGCCGCTGGGCGCAGGATCGCCTGGTGATGGACAAATGGTTCACCCTGCAGATCGTCGAGGCCGCCCCGGACCGGCTCGAAGAAATTGCAAAGAACCTCATGCAACGGCCTGATTTCGATTGGAAAAATCCGAACCGCCTGCGTTCCGTCCTGGGCGCGCTCGCGGCCAATCACGCGGGCTTCCACCATGCGTCCGGCGGGCTCTACCGGCTGCTCGCCGACGGCCTGATCAAGCTCGATCCGATCAACCCGCAGACCGCGGCGCGGCTCTCCACCACCTTCGAGACCTGGCGCCGTTACGACGCCGACCGCCAGCAGCTGGTGCGCGCCGAACTGGCCCGCATCCGCGCCATCCCCGGCCTCAGCCGCGACCTCGGCGAAATGACTGCAAGGATGCTCGGCGATGCGTAAGACCGTTCTCATCACCGGCGCCTCCGCCGGCATCGGCGCCGTCACCGCCCGGCTTGCCGCCCGCGACGGCTGGGACGTCGCCCTGGCCTATGGCCACGACCGCGTCGGCGCCGAACAAGCCGCCGCCGCAGCAGCGGCCGAAGGCGCCCGCACCGCGCTGCTGCAGGCCGATCTCGCCGATCCCGAGACGCCCGAGCGGCTGTTCGCGGCCTTCGACGCCGCCTTCCCGCGGCTCGACGCCCTGGTCAACAACGCCGGCGTCGTCGATGTCGCCGCCCGGGTCGAGGACTACACCCCGGCCCGGCTCGCCCGCATGTTTGCGATCAATACCGTGGCGCCGATGCTCTGCGCCGGTGCCGCGG
This sequence comes from Pseudomonadota bacterium, assembly GCA_021813645.1. Classification (GTDB taxonomy): domain Bacteria; phylum Pseudomonadota; class Alphaproteobacteria; order Rhodobacterales; family Rhodobacteraceae; genus Solirhodobacter. The sequence continues at coordinate 9,817 of JAKAJW010000261.1, forward strand.
TCCGGCGGATGTCCACCGCACGCGGCGGCGCGGGCGGCGTGATCGTCAACGTCTCCTCCATCGCCGCCCGCCTCGGCTCCGCCAACCAATATGTCGACTACGCCGCCTCCAAGGCCGCAATCGACACATTTAGCAAAGGCTTGGCCGACGAAGTTGCGGCCGAGGGCATCCGCGTCGTCGCGCTCCGCCCCGGCATCGTCGAGACCGAGATCCACGCCAAGGGCGGCGATCCCGATCGCGCGCAGCGGCTCGCCGGCGCCATCCCGATGCGTCGTCCCGGCCGGCCCGAGGAGATCGCCGAGGCGATCGTCTGGTTGCTGTCCGACCGCGCCTCCTATCTCACCGGCACCACGGTCGACGTCTCCGGCGGGCGCTGATCCGGGCCGCTCCGCACCGCCCGGAGGCGGCGTTCCGGCCAAGACAATCCCGGACTGGTGGGGGCAGACCGCCCCCACCCCTTGCCGCGCCGCCGTCCTATGGCCTATCTAGGCCCATCGCACGGAAGGACGGACCATGCTCGATCTCACCTTTGAAGCCCCGAAGCCGAAAGTCATCCAGGGCGCCAAGACCGAATGGGAGCTGGTGATCGGCATGGAGATCCATGCCCAGGTCTCCTCCAACGCCAAACTGTTCTCCGGTGCCTCCACTGCCTTCGGCGCCGAACCGAACTCCAACGTCGCCTTCGTCGATGCGGCGATGCCGGGCATGCTGCCGGTGATCAACGAGTTCTGCGTCGAACAGGCGGTCCGCACCGGCCTCGGGCTGAAGGCGAAGATCAACCTCGTCTCGGCCTTCGACCGCAAGAACTACTTCTACCCCGACCTGCCGCAGGGCTATCAGATCTCCCAGCTCTACCACCCGATCGTCGGCGAGGGCGAAGTGATCGTCGAGATGGGCCCAGGCCCCGATGGTCAAAGGACGGCCCGCCGGGTGCGGATCGAGCGCATCCACCTCGAGCAGGACGCCGGCAAGTCGATCCACGACATGGACCCGAACATGTCCTTCGTCGACCTCAACCGCACCGGCGTCGCGCTGATGGAGATCGTCTCCCGCCCCGACATCCGCGGCCCGGAAGAGGCGGCGGCCTATGTCGCCAAGCTGCGCCAGATCCTGCGCTATCTCGGCACCTGCGACGGCAACATGCAGAACGGCAACCTGCGGGCCGACGTCAACGTTTCGGTCTGCCGCCCGGGCGCCTACGAGAAATACCAGCAAACCCAGGACCATAACCACCTCGGCACGCGCTGCGAGATCAAGAACATGAACTCGATGCGGTTCATCCAGCAGGCGATCGACTACGAGGCCCGCCGCCAGATCGCGATCCTCGAGGACGGCGGCCGCATCGAGCAGGAGACCCGGCTCTACGACCCCGACAAGGGCGAGACCCGGTCCATGCGCTCCAAGGAAGAGGCGCATGACTACCGCTATTTCCCCTGCCCAGACCTCCTGCCGCTGGAGATCGAGCAGGCCTGGGTCGACGACATCGCCGCGAAGATGCCGGAACTGCCGGACGCCCGGAAGGCCCGCTTCATGACCGATTTCGGCCTGACCGACTATGACGCCAACGTGCTGACCGCCGAGCGCGACGCGGCAGCCTTCTTCGAGGAGGTGGCCCGCGGTCGCGACGGCAAGATGGCGGCGAACTGGGTCATCAACGAGCTGTTCGGCCGGCTGAACAAAGAGGGCCATGCGATCGGCGACAGCCCGGTCTCCGCCGCCCAGCTCGGTGGCGTGCTCGACCTGATCGCCTCCGGCGAGATCTCCGGCAAGATGGCCAAGGAGCTGTTCGAGATCCTCTGGACCGAGGGCGGCGACCCGGCCGAGATCGCCCAGGCGCGCGGCATGAGGCAGGTCTCCGACACCGGCGCGATCGAGAAGGTGCTGGACGAGCTGATCGCCGCCAATCCCGAGCAGGTGGAAAAGGCCAAGGTCAACGCCAAGCTCGCCGGCTGGTTCACCGGCCAGGTGCTGAAGGCGATGGGCGGCAAGGCCAATCCCGCACTGGTCGGCCAGTTGGTGGCGCAAAAGCTCGGCCTCTGATTCCCGGGGCTGCAGCGGAACCCCGCCGAGCCTCGACCAGATGCTGCGGCGCCTTCACGCCGAGTCTCACCATATTGGGAAAATCCGCCCGAATTGCGGCCTTGGACTCGGGCCACGGAAGCGATTACCCTTCGCGGCGGAACCAGGCTCTCGGGGGATGGCATGACGCGCTTCGACTACAAGGTGGTGCCGGCGCCCAAGCAGGGCGAAAAGGCGCGCGGTGTGCGCGGGGCGGAAGACCGTTTCGCCCTTGCGCTGACCAATCTGCTGAACGCCTACGGCCGCGACGGCTGGGACTATGTCCGCACCGACACCCTGCCGGTGGAAGAGCGTCACGGCCTGACCGGCCGGACCTCGACCACCTATCAGAACATGCTGGTGTTCCGTCGTGCCCTGTCCGAGCCGGCCGCACCCCATGACGAGACTGGCTTCGTCGGCGCCGCCCCTC
>JAKAJW010000372.1 GCA_021813645.1 Pseudomonadota bacterium
GAGCAAATCGGCGCACAATCGCGCCGCCGGGGGGCGGCGCCAAATGCATGGCTGCGAGGGCCGCTTAGGCCTCAACCGCGGCCTTCAGGCGACTTTCGACCAAGAGCCCCTCCTCGTCCAGGATCGGATAGGCGACCGAGATCACATGCGCGTTCACCCGCTTCAGGTCGCGCAGCATGTCGAGGTGCAGCGAAGAGGTCTGCAGGCTGTCCGCCTGGCCACCCTGCAGTCGCAGGAAATGACGCTCGGCCGACTGTTTCTCCATATGCCGGATCTGCACCTTCGCCTCCATCATCTGGCGCGCCAAGGCCCGGTCGCGGCTCATGAAGATCGTCTGGGCGATGCGGATATTCTCCAGCGTCAGCAGGAAAAACGAGTTGAGCTCGCGGTAGCCCTCGTCCGACAGCCGAAGCCCTAGCGCGATCTTCTTGTCGACCTCGGCGACCAGGCCCTTCTCGATGATGTCGCCGGCATGCTCGAGGTTGATCACATAGTCGAGGATGATGATCGACCGTCGCCGATCCTCTTCCGCCGCACCGGCGCCGAGCCGGGACAGGTAGAGCTTCACTTCCTGCTGCACCCGGTCGATCCGGGCCTCGAGTTCCGACACCTCGCGCAGCGCTACGGGGTTGTTCTTGCGGAAGGCGTGCATGGTCAGCCGCATCATCCGCTCCACCGTGTCGCCGAGGGCGAGCGCCTCGCGGCTGGCGCCGGTCAGCGCCAGGGCAGGGCGCGCGAGCGCGGCTTCGTCGAGCCAGCGCGGGCCGTCCTCCGCCGGGGCGAGCGCGTCGGGCAGGCTGCGGCTCAGCACTTGGGTGATGAGCCCGGCGAAAGGCCAGGCCAGTGCGGCCAGCGCCAGGTTGAAGGCCAGATGTGCCTCGACCGGCAGGCTGCCGGGACGCAGCTGCAGGCCCGAGAGCGCGCCGCCGAGCAATCCGGCGAAGGGTAGCGCCAGCAGGCAGCCCGCCCCGCGAACGATCAGGTTGCCGAGCGTCACCCGCCGCGCCACCGGAGCGGCGGAGAGGGTCGCAAGCACCGGCGGGATCGCGCCGCCGAAATTGGCGCCAAGCACCAAGACCACCGCAAGCGCCGGGGTCAGGCTACCGGATACGCTGAGCGACAGCACCAGCATGACGACGGCGAGCGACGAGGAGCACAGTACCGCCAGCAGGGCGGCGAAGGCGAAGGCCGCCGGCCAGGCGTTGTCGAGCAAGCCCAGGAAGGCCGCCATGGCGGGCGAGGTCCGCAGCGGCGCCGAGGCTTCCGTCAGCAGGGTCAGCGCCAGCAACATCAGGCCGACGCCGATCAAGGCCTGGCCGGTGCCGGTGCGGGCGGGCTGACTTTGCCGCCGCAGCACATAGCCGATCAGCAGCAGCAGGGGCGAGATCGCCTCGATCCCGGCCGCCACCACCCAGGCGGTCAAGGCCGTGCCAAGGTTGGCGCCGAGCAGCACGACCTGGGCGCGCTCCTGCCGGATCATGTCGCGCTCGACGAAGCCCGCCGTCATCAGCGCGGTGGCGGTCGAACTCTGCAAGCCCAGCGTGGCGATCAGCCCAGACAGGAAGGCGCGCGGCCGGGTTCGGGTGCCCAGCCCCAGCGCCAGCTTCAGCCGGACGCCGAAAGCCTCCGTCATGCCGTCGCGCACCTGCCGCAATCCGAACAGCAGCAGTGCCACCGCACCGCCAAGGCCAACGAGAACAGTCAGCGATCCCACGCGCTCTCCTATCGGCGCATCGCACCGGGTCGTCATAATTCTGTTACATTTCTTCTCTCGGCCGCGCCGGAAGTCAACGTGGCTCCGGTCACGGTGTCCGGCGCGGCGCTAGTGGATGACGATCTCGTTGCCGCGCAGATACCCGAGCACCTCGCGGGCCTGCTGGCTGAGCAGGTCGAGGTCGAGATCCTGATCTGACAGCCGCCGTGTCTTGTTGCGCAGCGCAGCCACCTGGGCCTTCAGCGCATCCCGTTGGGCGGTCAGCTGTTTTGCCTCGGCATTCACCTGGATGCGCCGGAACAGGCCGTAGTCGCCCTGCACGGCTGCGAAGGTGAAGTAGATCCCCGCCGTGAACGCGACCGCGAAATAGACGAGCGCGCCGATCGGGGGACGTTTCTTCTGGCTCAACATGCTCTGCCTCGGACCGGCCTCTGCCGGGCCATAGGGTGATTCTTGCATAGCGGGGTCGCTTTGTGAATCCCCCGGCGGCATATTCGACGGAACTTTTGCGCAAGAATCTGCCGTTTTTCTGAAGGAAACCGCCGATGCTGCCCGCGCGATCCCGTCTTGCCGGCCATGAGGTGACCAACCAGCCGATCCCCCGCGGCGATGCCGACCTCTGGGCCGAGGATCCGGCGCTCAGCGCCCTTGCCGCCGGGTTCGGCGGCGATGCCGGCCATCTCGCCGCCCGCGGCCGGGCGCTAGGCGCTCCTGATCTGCGCGCCGCGGGGCGCGAGGCGATGCGCGTCGCCCCCGATCTTCGTCTGTTCGACGCCGGCGGCCGGCGGCTCGACGAGGTGGTGTTCCATCCCGCCTATCACCGGCTGATGGCCGAGGGGCTCGGCGCCGGCTATGCCGCGCTGCCGTGGGAGGGGGCGGCCGGCGGCCATGTCAGCCATGCCGCGCTGGTCTATCTGCACAGCCAGGTGGAACCCGGCACCTGCTGCCCGATGACGATGACCTATGCCGCGGTGCCGGCGCTGGCGGCCGATCCGGCGCTGGCCGCCGCCTGGCGGACGAAACTCATCTCGCGCCGCTACGATCCCGCCGTGGCCCCGCTGGCGGCAAAGCAGGGCGCCACCCTCGGCATGGCGATGACCGAAAAACAGGGCGGCTCCGACGTCCGGACCAACGCCACCCGGGCCGAGCCGGCAGGCGGGCATTACCGGCTTACGGGCCACAAATGGTTCTGCTCGGCGCCGATGTCGGACGGCTTCCTGACGCTGGCCCAGGCGCCCGGCGGGCTGACCTGCTTCCTGGTGCCGCGCTGGCTGGAGGGCGAGCGCAACGCCATCCGCCTCCTGCGGCTGAAGGACAAGCTCGGCAACCGCGCCAATGCCTCGGCCGAGATCGAATACGAAGGCGCGCTGGCCCACCGGCTGGGCGAGGAGGGGCAAGGGGTGCGGACGATCATCGAGATGGTCCACCACACGAGGCTCGACACGGCGATGGCGCCGGTCGGGCTGATGCGGGCGGCGCTGGCCGAGGCGCATCACTGGGTCGCGCATCGCACCGCCTTCCAGCGCCGGCTGATCGACCAGCCGCTGATGCGGGCGGTGCTGGCTGACCTCGCGCTCGACTGGGAAGGCGCGACCGCCCTCGGCCTGCGGGTCGCCGCGGCGTTCGACGACCCCGCCCCCGAGGCCCGCGCCTTCGCCCGCCTGGCGGTGGCGCTGGCAAAGTACCTCGCCAACAAGCTCTGCCCGCCCCTGGTCGCCGAGGCGATGGAGGTGATGGGCGGCATGGGCTATGTCGAGGACACTGCGCTGCCCTGGCTCTATCGCGAGGCGCCGCTGAACGGCATCTGGGAAGGCTCAGGCAACGTCATCTGCCTCGACATCCTGCGCAGCGTGGCGAAGGAGCCGGCGGCGGCTGCCGCGGTGGCGGCGGAGCTCGAGGCCGCCCGCGGTGCCGACCGCCGCTTCGATGCCGCTCTGGCCGACCACCGGGCCCGCTGGCCAGGCTTGCCGGCCGAGGCCGAGGCGCGCTGGTTCGCCGAAAGCCTCGCCACGCTCTTGACCGCGGCGACGCTGATCCGCCACGCGCCAAATCCGGTCGCCGAGGGTTATGTGGCGGCCCGCCTCGCCCGCGCGGGCGGTCGCACCCCGGGCAGCACAACGGGTCTCGACACGGCGGCGCTGATTGCGCGACTTGGCCCCTCGACCTGACCTGCGCGCTGGGGCAGGATCGCCGCCGTAAGGGAGGACCCGATGAGTCTCGACGCCGATATCGCCGCCATCGCCGCACAGGAAGCGGCACTCGTTTTCGACAGTTTCGATGAGGATGCCGCTTTCCGTCTTGGCTGCCTGATCCGCGAGGAAGCCGCCCGCCGCGCCGCGCCGGTTGCCATCGACATCCGCACGGCGGCGCGCATCCTTTTCGCCACGACGCTGCCCGGGTCCTCGGCCGACAATGCCGATTGGATCCGCCGCAAGTCGGCCCTGGTCTTGCGCACCCATCGCTCAAGCTACGGCTTCGGGCGCGAACTGGCGCAGAAGGGCGGGACGCTCGGTGCCGAGATCGGCCTGCCGCCGACCGACTATGCCGCACATGGCGGCGGCTTTCCGATCCGGCTGCACGGCACCGGCGTCATCGCCTGCCTGACGATCTCCGGCCTGCCGCAGCGCGAGGATCACCGCCTCGCCACCTGGGGGATCTGCCGCGCGCTCGGCTTTGAGCCGGCCGCGCACGACCTGCCGACACCCTGAGGCCCCGGCCGCATTTTCTGTCTCGAAATGTCCTCGGGGGGGGCGGGGGGCGGTCTGCCCCCCGCCTCTGGCCTGCTCAGGCGCGGCCTTTGTAGATGTCGATCAGCTTGCCCAGCATCGCCAGGGCGTCCTCGCGGCTCCGCTGGAACGAGTTCCGCCCGATGATCGAGCCGTTGCCGCCGCCGTCGCGGATCGCGCGGGCGTCGTCATAGACCGAATCCTCGCCCTTCTTGGCGCCGCCCGAGAAGACCACGATCCGTCGGCCGGCGAAGGCGGCGTCCATGCAATGGGCCACCCGCTTGGCCTGGGTCGAGACGTCGATCCCCTGCGCCTCGTAGACCTTCTTGGCCTCCGGCAGCATCAGGTGGTAGGTCGAGAGCTTGATCTTGATGATATGCGCGCCCAGAAGCGCCGCGATCTGCGCCGCGTAGGCGGCCACGTCGATCGCCGTCTCGCCGTCCTTGGTGACCGCCTCGCCGCGCGGATAGGACCAGATCACCGTCGCCACGCCCTTGGCCGCGGCCTCTTCGCGCATCGCGCTGATCTCCTCGAACATGCCGAGTTGCGCATCCGAGCCGGGATAGATCGTGAAGCCGATCGCCGCGCAGCCGAGCCGCAGCGCGTCGTCCACGCTCGCGGTGATCGCCTGGTTCTTGCCGGCCGTCTCGGCCATCAGCGAGTTGGCCGAGTTCACCTTGAGGATCGTCGGGATTTGCCCGGCGAAGGTATCGGCCCCGGCCTCGATCATGCCCAGCGGCGCCGCATAGGCGCTCAGCCCCGCATCAATCGCCAGCTGATAGTGGTAATGCGGGTCGTAGGCCGGCGGATTCGGCGCGAAGCTGCGCGCCGGGCCGTGTTCGAAGCCCTGGTCGACCGGCAGAATGATCATCTTGCCGGTGCCGCCCAGCTTGCCATTCATCAGCATCCGGCAGAGATTCGCCTTCACGCCGGGCGTCTCGCCCTCGTAATGGCTCAGGATCTTCTGCACTACCCGTGTCGCTCTCATCGCCAATCCTCATGTTCGGTGGGCCGACGCCGGTTTAGAAACCCCGGTGCCGACTGGCAAGCGGATCCGCAGCCCTGGGGCCGGGTTCGGCCGGGGCGGCGGGCCGCCCAAGCGGGGTTCAGCCGGGGCCGAACTTGCGCCCGAGGTCGCGCGCCAGCCATTCGCGCAGGGCGGCCTTTTCCATCGGCGCCCGCGCCGCCGCCCAAGCCGCCGCGGCTTCGGGGCCGTGCAGGCGCATCTTGCGATCGATCTCGTCGCGCAGGCTGGCCGAGGCCGGCTCGCCGGCCGCCGCCGCCAGCGAGGCCCAGAACCAGGCCAGCGGATAAGAGCGCGGCTCCAGATCGCCCGCCATCCGCGCCAGCGCCTCGCCGCGCAGGTCGGCGATCGAGGCGAAGGGGGCGTCCGACACCGGCCCGGCGGCAGGCGTGAGCTTGGCCTGAGCGGCCAGGATCGTCGCGGTGTCGAGCCGCGCCTCGATCCCGTCGAGCAGCGCCGAGGCGCCGCTTTCCCCCGCCGCCGCCGCGGCCAGCGCCTGGGCATAGGCCGCGGCCGGATCGCTGTCGGCCAAGGCGGTAGCCAGTTGCAGCGCGGCCTCGGTGTTGCCGGCGGCGGCGAGCGGTTCCAGGACGGCACGGCCTTCGGCTAGCGATTGCGGCGCGCCCGCGCCGGTCAGCAGGGCGGTGCCGACCACCAGCTTCATCTCGTCGGTGGCGTCCGGCGCCGCGTCGAGCACCTTGCGCATCAGTCCGGCCTCGATCAACGGCGTGTCGCTGGCCTGATGCGGCTGCACGGTCGGCATCAGCTCGCGAAAGGCGGCGCGCGGGTCGTCGAAGAAATCCGAGCCGATCGCCACCTCGCTTTCCGGCAGGGCGGTTTCGACGACGATCTGCCCGCCCTCGGTCAGGAAGCGGCCGAACTGCCGCCCGGCCGCGGTGACGAAGCTCTGCTGTTCGGCGGTGAGCGTGGTGTCGGGGTCCTGTCCCGCCGCGCTGTCGGCCCGGCCATTCGCCGCGCCGATCATCTCGGTCAGCGCCGCCGCCAGGCTGGCCCCGGCCGTTTCGGGGGTCTTCAACACGTCGGGCAGGAACTGGCGCGCCACTTTCAGGCCGCCCTGATCGGTCAGCGCCAGGTTGGCATCCGTCAGATAGGCGGCGATCGCATCCGCGCCCGGCCCGCGCGCGGAATTGGCGGCGAGATAGGAGAAATGCGCCCGACCGTCGAGCGCGGCGAGCTTGGGCAGGTCGAGATGCAGCGTGACCGTGGCCGCGGCGGTGGACAGCTGATAGTCCACCTCCAAGCTCGCCTGGGCGATGTCCAGCATGTTGATCCCGGCCTTGGCCAAGGCCGCGCGTGGCGCCGGGGCGATGCAGCCCGGGCTGACGCTCAGCCCGATCGCGTCGAGCTTCAGCCGAAGCCGATCCCAGTTTTGTGGCTCTGCGGTGGAGAGGATCACGCGATCGGCGGTCAGCGTGCAGCCGACCCCGTCCCAGGGCACGTCTGGCCAGGCCACGATCCCGGTGACGGCGATCTCGCCGGCCGCCGGGTCGGGCAGGATATGGTCGTATTGCAGTTCCACCAGGCTGCGCAGCGCCCCGATCCCGGCCTGGCCGATCCGGCGCAGGATATTTTCCGGCGTGACCAGGTCGAAAAGGCCAGGCCGCGTGTCGGCGCCGGCCGGCTCAGCCAGCGGCAGGGCAAGGGCGAGTGTGGCGGCCAGGCAGAGCCGGCGGGCGAAGAGACAGGTCATGACGAAGGCCCAAATCACGAATTTCTTACTTCGAGACTGCGGGCGAATCGCCGCGAGCCCAAGCGAAAAGTGACGTGAAATCCGTCTCTTCTTGCCCGGTGCCGCTATTTCGCCAGGGCCGCGACGCCGGGCAGCACCTTGCCTTCCATCCATTCCAGGAAGGCGCCGCCGGCGGTGGAGATATAGCTGAAGCTGGCCGCCGCCTGGGCGCGGTTCAGCGCCGCCACGGTGTCGCCGCCGCCGGCGACCGAGACGAGCTTGCCCGCCTTGGTCAGCGCCGCGGCCTTCGCGGCGGCGGCATTGGTCGCGGCGTCGAACGGCTCCAGCTCGAAGGCGCCGAGCGGGCCGTTCCAGATCAGCGTCTTGCAGGCCTCGAAGGTGCGGCCGATCTCCGCCACCGATTTCGGGCCGGCGTCGAGGATCATCGCGTCGTCGGGGCAGGCGTCGGCGGGCAGGGTTTCGTTCGCGGCGCCGGCCTTGAACTCGCGCGCCACCACGATGTCGACCGGCAGATGGATGGTGCAGCCCACGGCCTTGGCCTTGGCCAGGATCTCCTTCGCGGTATCGGCCATGTCGCGTTCGGCCAGCGACTTGCCGACCGGGATGCCCTGGGCGACCAGGAAGGTATTCGCCATGCCGCCACCGATCACCAGATGGTTCACCTTGCTCACCAGATTGCCGAGCAGGTCGAGCTTGGTCGACACTTTGGCGCCGCCGACCACCGCCACCACCGGCCGCTGCGGATGGCCGAGCGCGGCCTCGAGCGCCTTCAGCTCCGCCTCCATCAGCCGGCCGGCGCAGGCCGGCAGCAGATGGGCGACGCCCTCGGTCGAGGCATGCGCGCGATGCGCGGCGGAAAAGGCATCGTTCACATAGACGTCGCCGAGCGCGGCCAGCGCCGCGGCCAGCGCCGGGTCGTTCTTCTCCTCGCCGGCATGGAAGCGGGTGTTTTCCAGCAGCACGATATCGCCGCGCTGCATCGCGGCCACCGCCTGCTTGGCCGGGGCGCCGATGCAATCCTCGGCGAAGAGGATCCGGCGGCCAGGCAGGGCGGCCTTCAGCGCCGGCAGCACCTGGCGCAGGCTGAACTGCGGATCCGGCGCGCCCTTCGGTCGGCCGAAATGGGCCAGCAGGACCGGCTTGCCGCCCTTGTCGATGATGTCCACCACGGTCGGCACGATCTTCTCGATCCGCGTCGCGTCGGTGACGTGGCCGTCTTCCACCGGCACGTTCAGGTCGACCCGAGCCAGCACGACCTTTCCGTTCAGATCCATTTCGTCGAGCGTCTTCCAGGCCATAAGTCCCTCCCGTTGGCGATCCACGCCGGTTTTCCCCCGAAAGCCGACGCTCCGTCAATGGAGAGCGTCATCCCGCCGCGGCGCTGCGACCCTTTGGCCTTTCCCTTCGGCCGCCGGGCGTCTAGGGTCGGCGCGACACGGAACGGAGATGGACCATGGCCGAGATCAAGGACCCCGAGAACACCATCATCATGGAGCTGAAGGACGGCCCGGTGGTGATCGAGCTGTTGCCCGATATCGCACCCAAACATGTCGAGCGGATGAAGGTTCTGGCGCGTTCGGGCGCCTATGACAATGTGGTCTTCCACCGCGTCATCGAGGGCTTCATGGCCCAGTCGGGCGATGTCGAGAACGGCAATGCGGCGAAGGAATTCAACCTGCGCCGGGCCGGCACCGGCGGCTCCGAACTGCCCGACCTGCCGGCGGAATTCTCGCGCATCCCGCATGATCGCGGCACGCTCGGCGCGGCGCGGTCGTCCAACCCGAATTCGGCCAACAGCCAATTCTTCATCAATTTCAAGGACAACCACTTCCTCAACGGGCAATACACCGTCTACGGCCGGGTGATCTCGGGGATGGAGCATGTCGACAAGATCACGCGCGGCGAGCCGCCGGCCGACCCCGATCGGATGCTCTCGGTCAAGGTGGCGGCGGATGTGGCGAATGGTTAGGAAGGTGACATTGGCGGCCGGCGGGCTGATGGCCTTCGGCCTCGGTGCGCTGGCGCTGATGATCTGGGCCTCGAACCCGATGGCCGAGGCCCAGGCCGACAAGGGCGCCCAGCCCTTCAAGGACACCAAGGGGCCGCATCTGGTGATCCAGGTCGCGGGCGATTATGCCAATGGCACCGTGGTGATCGACCTGTTGCCGCATGTCGCGCCGAAGACAGTGGCGCAGATCATCAAACTGGCCGACTCCGGGGCCTATGACGGCGTGGTTTTCCACCGCGTTATCAATGGTTTCATGGCGCAGACCGGGGATGTGAAATACGGCCGCCGCGGCGGCGACCTGTCGCGCGCCGGGATGGGTGGCTCGAGCCTGCCGAATGTGCCGGCGGAGTTTTCCAACGTGCCGTTCCAGCGCGGCACCGTCGGCATGGCGCGCGCGGACGATCCCAACAGCGGCAATTCGCAGTTCTTCATCATGTTCGCGCCGGCGCCGCAGCTGAACGGGCAATATACCGTCTTCGGCCATGTCATCTCGGGCATGGACGTGGTCGACAAGATCAAGCGCGGCAACGGGGCGAATGGCGAAGTGACGCAGGACCCGGACTACATGGCCAAGGTGACGGTTCAGCAGTGAACCGGCCGGACTGGCCCAAGCCCTTGGGCCAGCAGCGAAATCGGCTCACCGTTTCGACACCGATTTCGCACCGATATTGCACCGACGTTGGACCGAAACCCGGGGCCGGGGGGCGCTGAGCTCCCCGGCCCGCCGGGGGCGCTCAGCCCAGCGTCACCAGCGCGTGGCGCTTCTTGCCGGCGGTGAGCTTCAGGCCGGGGGCGATCTCGGCGGCGGTCATCAGCCGCGCTTCGGTCACCAACTCATCGTTGATCCGCGCGCCGCCTTCGGAGAACAGCCGCTTGGCCTCCTTGCCGGAGGCGGCGAGGCCGGATTGCACGAAGAGCGCGGTATTGGCGATGCCCTCGCCGATCTGCGCCGCCGTCAGCACCAGCGTCGGCAGATCGTCGCCCACGCCGCCCTTCTCGAAGACTTCGCGGGCGGTGGCCTCGGCCGCCTCGGCCGCCGCGCGGCCGTGCAGCAGCGCCGTCACCTCATTGGCCAGGGTGATCTTGGCGTGGTTGATCTCGGAGCCGGCAAGCGCGCCGAGCCGGTCGCATTCTGCCACCGGCAGCTCGGTGTAGAGCTTCAGGAATCGGCCCACGTCGGCATCGGTGGTGTTGCGCCAGAACTGCCAGAACTCGTAAGGCGACAGCATCTCGGCATTGAGCCAGATCGCGCCGGCTGCGCTCTTGCCCATCTTGCGGCCGTCCGAAGTGGTCAGCAAGGGCGAGGTCAGCCCGTAGATCTCGCGGTCGAGCACCCGGCGCGTCAGGTCGATGCCGTTGACGATGTTGCCCCACTGGTCCGAGCCGCCCATCTGCAACAGGCAGCCGTAGCGGCGGTTCAGCTCCATGAAGTCATAGGCCTGCAGGATCATGTAGTTGAATTCGAGGAAGCTGAGCGATTGCTCGCGCTCGAGCCGGGTCTTCACGCTTTCGAAGCTGAGCATCCGGTTGACCGAGAAATGCCGGCCGATGTCGCGCAGGAAGTCGATGTATTTCAGCTCGTCGAGCCATTCGGCGTTGTTGACCATGATCGCGTCGCCCGGGCCTTCGCCGAAGGTCACGTAGGAGGCGAAGACTTGGCGGATGCCGGCGATGTTGGCGTCGATCTTCTCGGCGGTCAGCAGCGAGCGTTCGGTGTCGCGGCCCGAGGGGTCGCCCACCTTGGTGGTGCCGCCGCCCATCAGCACGATCGGCCTGCCGCCGCATTTCTGCAGCCAGCGCAGCATCATGATCTGGATCAGCGAGCCGACATGCAGCGAGGCGGCGGTGGCGTCGAAGCCGATATAGCCCGGAACCACCCCCTTGGCACAGGCCTCGTCGAGCCCCTGGTAATCGGTGCAGTCGGCCAGGAAGCCGCGCTCGATCATCACAGAGAGGAAGTCGGATTTCGGGTGGTAGGTCATCGGGCTTTCGTCCATCTTCGGCGGCGGCGCCGTTATAGCGGCGCCGGCGGGCGAGGGGAAGCGGGCGTGATCGAACCGATCCGGGCGGTGGGAACGATGTCGGGCACCTCGCTCGACGGGGTGGATGCGGCGGTGGTGGTGACCGACGGCGAGACCATCGCGGGCTTCGAGCAATACGACTACCGGCCCTATACCGAGGCCGAGCAGGCGCTGCTGCGCGCCGCGCTCGGCCGCTGGCCGGGCGAGCCGGGGGTGCGGGAGGCGGCCGAGCTGGTCGAAACCGCCCATGCCGAGCTTCTGACCCGCTTCGACGGGGTGGAACTGGTCGGGTTCCACGGCCAGACGCTGGCGCATGATCCGCGCGGTCGGGGCACCCATCAGGCCGGCGATGGGACGGTGCTGGCCGAGGTGCTGGGCCTGCCGGTGATCTGGGATTTCCGCAGCGCCGATGTCGAGCTCGGCGGGCAGGGGGCGCCGCTCGCCCCGTTCTACCATTTCGCGCTGGCCAAGCGGATCGGCGCGGAGGCGCCGCTGGTCTTCCTCAACCTTGGCGGGGTCGGCAACGTGACCTGGATCGACCCCCGCGCGCCGCGGCCCGAGGCAGCCGGCGCGCTGCTGGCCTTCGACACCGGCCCGGCCAATGCGCCGGTCAACGATCTGATGCGGGCGCGGCGGGGCCAGGCCTTCGACCGCGGCGGCGCGCTGGCGGCCGAGGGCCGGGTGGATGCTGCGGCGGTCGAGGCTTTCTTGCGCGATCCCTATTTCCGCCGGATGCCGCCGAAGTCGCTGGACCGCGACGGCTTTCCGGGGCTCGGCGCGGCGGTGGCGGGGCTGTCCGACGCCGATGCGGCGGCGACGCTGACCGCCTGCGCCGCGGCGGCGGTGGCGGTGGGGGCAGAGCATTTCCCGGCGCCGCCGCAGGGCGTTCTGGTGGCCGGCGGCGGCCGCCACAACGCGGCGCTGATGGCGGCCTTGCAGGACCGGATGGCCTGCCCGGTGCTGCCGGTGGAGGAGGCCGGGCTCGACGGCGACATGCTGGAGGCGCAGGCCTTCGGCT
>JAKAJW010000325.1 GCA_021813645.1 Pseudomonadota bacterium
TTCAACATGGCCAGCTTGAGGTCGGGCTTACGCGGCTTGAGCACCCGCGCGAAGCGGAACACATTCGGCGCCTTCACCCGCGGCAGCCAGCGTTTCGGCGCCAGATGGCGGTCTTTCAGCATGGCGAAGGCGTCGAGGTATTCCTCCGCCTCGGTGCCGTGGAAGGAGGAGCAGCCGAACAGCATTTCAACCCCCTCTTCATCGACGAAGCGGGTCATCGCGCCCCAGGCGACGCGCAGGATATCGGGGTCGCGCCAAGCGGGATGGATGCAGAAGCGGCCCATTTCCACCATCGGCCCGTCAAAGGCGCTCAAACGGGCGAGGTTGTAATACTGCGCGGAGTAGCTGCGGCCGATCTCCGTCCCAGCCCGCAGCGGCAGCAGCCGGAAACAGCAGACCAGCGCGCCGCTCTTGGCCTCTTCCACCAGAACATGCCGGCACTGTGCGTCGAAGCCGTCGGCGTCGATTCCCTCGGGCCGCGGCGTCGCGCCGGTGTTTTCGATAAAGGCCAGATAGCGCAACCGCTGCGCCGCCTGCACGTCCGCCTCGGTCTCGGCGAAGCGCGCCACATACCGCCCCTTGCGAAGCGCCAGCATGACAAGTCTCCCTAGGGCCCGTCCCAGCGCGGTCCCGCTGCCGCGACATATAGCACGGCCTCCATGTCGGAACCACGACAGCGGCGCGGTTCCGCCGGTCGGCGCCTAGCTGCCGGAACGCTTGAGGAATTGCGTCGGGTCGAACCGGCCGAGGTCGTTGAACAGCTGCTGCAGCAACGTCAGCCCCTTCACCGAAGAGGTGGTCACGCGGCGCGAAATGGTGACGATCTCGCCGTGCTCGAGCCCAAAGCGTTCGATATTCGCGACCTTGCCCTGGGGCGTAAAACTGATCGCGACGACCTGACGCTGCACCTCATGCGGGGCGAAGGGCCCCATGTGGCGCCAGCGGCTTTGCACGTAATACCAGGCGTCGCCCTGCTGCATTCCCTCGGCCGAAGGCGGGCCGATCACCTTTTGCACATCGGCCTTCGTCTCGCCGAGCTTGATCTGCGACAGCTCGCTGTCGGCCGGCACGTAGCCATGGTTGACATAGGTCGCCGCGCAGGCGCCCAGCACCACCAGGAGTAATCCTGCCACGACGCTGCGCACCAGGTTGATCCCCTTGGCCATCCTGCCCTCTTGCCACACTGCCCCTTGCCACATATCCGCTTACAGAAGGAACGCCGCCGGTTCAAGGAAGGAACGCGGAGCCTCCCCTTCTGCACTGCCAAGGAGCCGCCATGCCGCCCCTGCCCTACACCCATATCGTCCGCCTCACCGAACTCGGGGGCAGCCGCCGGCTGGCCTTCAAGCTAGCCCCGACTGCCGAGGAACGCGCCGCGCTCGCGCCGCTGGTCGGCGCCTCGGCCCTGCCGGCCCTACGCTTCGAAGGCACCCTTGCCCCCCTCGGGCGCGACGATCTCATGTTGTCCGCCCGGCTCCAGGCCACCGCGGTTCAACCCTGCGTGGTCACCCTCGCGCCGGTCACCACCAAGATCGACGAGGAGATCACCCGGCGCTACCTCGCCGACATGCCAGAGCCGGAGGGTGAGGAGGTGGAGATGCCGGAGGACGACACCGCCGAGCCCTTGCCGCAAAGCCTCGATCTGGCCCAGGTGATGGCCGAGGCGCTCGCTCTCGCATTACCGCTCTACCCCCGCGCCGCGGACGCCGAACTGGGTCCGGAAGCTGGTGCCGAAGAGCGCAACCGCCCCTTTGCCGCGCTCAAGGGCCTGCTCAACCAGAGCGGTGATGCCGGCGGCGATGAAGACGACGCCTGACCGCGCGACGACGCCGTGGCGACGCCGGTTCGTTAGGCACAGAAATGACTTGCGCGCGGGCCGAATCCCAGTATGTTCCGCGCCTCGTTCACATCGTGGGTTGAAGGCCCGGTGCCCAGAGGGCATAACAGGTCAAGCCCAGAGCAAACCGTTGCGCGGCGCAGCGCCGCCAGAAGCCCAGCGGGCAAGGTCCCGCCTAGATATAGAGGTCGAGACATGGCTGTCCCGCAGAACCGCGTTACCCGCTCCCGCCGCAACATGCGCCGCGCGCATGACGCGCTCGTCGCCGCCAACCCGGCGGAATGCTCGAACTGCGGCGAGTTGAAGCGTCCGCATCACGTTTGCCCCTCCTGCGGCCACTACGATCAGCGCGAAGTCGTTGCGTCGACGGTGGACGCCAGCCTGGAAGACGACGCGGCGTAATTCCGCGCCTTGGCCGCGGCTGAGCGATGCCGAACGGAACGAACAGCGCGAAGGCCGGCACGGAAAGCATTGTCATTTCCGTCGATGCGATGGGTGGTGACCGTGGCCCTGCGGCCGTGGTCGCCGGCATCGAGCAATCCGCCGCCAAGAACCCCGAAATCCGCTTCGTCCTGCATGGCGACGAGAAGCTGCTTCGGCGCCTGGTCCGTCGCCGCAAAGCGCTGGCCGGCCGTTGCGACATCCGTCATGCCCCGCGCGTGGTCACGATGGGCGACAAGCCGTCACAGGTGATGCGCCACGGCGAAGGCACCTCGATGTGGTCGGCGATCGAGAGTGTCCGCGCGGGCGAGGCCACCGTGGCCGTCTCTTGCGGCAATACCGGGGCATTGATGGCGCTGTCGATGATCAGGCTGCGCAAGATCCCCGGCATCAACCGGCCCGCCATCGCCTGCCTTTGGCCCTCGCGCAACCCCGGCGGCTTCAACGTCATGCTCGACGTCGGCGCCGACGTGAAAGCAGATGCCGAAGACCTGCGCCAATACGCGCTGATGGGCGCCTCCTATGCCCGCAATGGCCTTAACCTCGCGCGGCCACGGGTCGGCCTGCTCAATGTCGGCACCGAAGAGCACAAGGGCCGCGCCGAGATGAAGCTAGCCTCCGATCTGATCGCCGATGCGGCCGACGCCGGCATGTTCGACTACGTGGGCTTCGTCGAGGGATCCGACCTGCCCTCCGCCCGTGTAGATGTGATCGTCACGGACGGTTTTACCGGCAATATCGCGCTGAAGACCGGCGAGGGCACGGCGAAGCTGATCGGCGATTTTCTCAAGGAAGCCTTTGCCGCAACGCCATTGTCGCGCATCGCCGCCCTGCTGGCGTTGACCTCGCTGCGCCGGTTGCAAAAGCGGATCGACCCGCGACGGGTGAACGGCGGCGTGTTCCTCGGGCTGAACGGCACGGTGGTGAAATCCCACGGCGGCGCCGATGCCACCGGAATCTCGGCCGCGGTGAAGCTGGCGTTCCAGTTGGCCAAATCCGGCTTTCATCAGCGGCTTGCGGCACGGGTTGCCTCTGCCGGAACGGCACGGCAGGATGCCCCCGTCGGGGGCGATGGGAGCGGTGAGACTGAATGACAATACGCGCCGTGGTGAAAGGCGTCGGGCACTATCTGCCTGAGCGCATCGTCCCGAATTCGGAATTCGAATCCTCGCTCGACACCTCCGACGATTGGATTCGCTCGCGCACGGGCATCGAGCGCCGCCACATCGCCGCGCCGGGACAGACCACTTCGGATCTCGGCACCCGTGCTGCCCGCGCTGCTTTGGCAGATGCCGGCCTCGAGCCGAACGAGCTCGACGCGGTAATCGTGGCCACCTCGACCGCCGATCTTACCTTCCCCTCGGCCGCCACCATGGTGCAGCACGCTCTTGGGATGACGCGCGGCTTCGCCTTCGACATCCAGGCGGTTTGCGCAGGCTTCGTCTATGGCCTGGCCAACGCCAATGCGCTGATTGCCTCCGGTCAAGCCAAGCGCGTGCTGGTGATCGGCGCCGAAACCTTTTCCCGCCTGATGGACTGGACCGACCGCTCCACCTGCGTGCTGTTCGGCGATGGCGCCGGCGCGGTGGTCTTGGAGGCCGGCATTGGCGCCGGCACCGCCCAGGACCGCGGCATTCTCGCCGCCGACCTGCATTCCGACGGCACCTATCGCGACATTCTCTATGTCGATGGCGGCGTAGCCACCCAGACCACCGGCCATCTGCGGATGCACGGCAAGGAGGTATTCCGCCACGCGGTGGAGAAACTCGCCGAAACGGCCCATGCCGCGCTCGACAAGGCCGGCGTGAGCAGTGCGGACGTCGACTGGATTGTGCCGCACCAAGCCAACCTGCGCATCATCAAAGCGACGGCGCAGAAGATGGGCGTCGACATGGATCACGTGGTGGTCACCGTGCAGGATCACGGCAACACTTCGGCCGCCTCGATTCCCCTCGCGCTGTCCGTCGGACGCGACCGCGGCCAGATCAAACCGGGCGATCTGCTGGTTACCGAAGCAATCGGTGGCGGCCTGGCCTGGGGGTCGGTGGTTTTGCGCTGGTAATTGCCGTTCGAGGCCGTCTGAACCCGCCGCCGCAAGCCATTGATATTGACTCGGAAAATCGCCTGTCACACACTCCCGTGAAAACAGGGGGGCTCTGATGGGCGAAAAAACTCTGACGCGGATGGATCTCAGCGAGGCTGTGTTCCGCGAAGTCGGCCTGTCGCGGAACGAATCCGCGCAGCTTGTGGAAAGCGTGTTGCAGCATGTCTCCGATGCGCTGACTGCCGGGGAGACGGTGAAAATCTCCTCGTTCGGCACCTTCTCGGTGCGCGACAAAGCAGCCCGTATCGGCCGCAACCCGAAGACGGGCGACGAAGTCCCGATTCATCCGCGCCGTGTCCTTACCTTCCGGCCCTCGCATCTGATGAAGGATCGCGTGGCGGCCGGCAACGCCCAGTAGGCCAAGGCCGGCATGGACAAAGCACCCGACGCCTTTCGGACGATCTCCGAGGTGGCCGAGTGGCTGGACACGCCGGCCCATGTGCTGCGCTTCTGGGAAAGTCGATTTCCGCAGGTTCGCCCGGTCAAGCGAGCAGGTGGTCGGCGCTACTACCGGCCTGCCGACGTGGCGCTGCTCAGTGGCATCAAGAAACTCCTGCATGACGACGGCCTGACAATCCGCGGCGTCCAGAAGATGCTGCGCGAGCAAGGCATTCGCTATGTTGCGGGATTGGCCGACGGAAGTGAACCGACAGAAGGCGAGCGCGAGGCGGAGGAGAATATCTTCGCGCTGCCGGAAGAGACACCGCAGGACGAAGCCCCCGCCCCCGAACAGCCCGTAGAACCCGAGCCTTTGGCTGCGCAGGCCCAGTCGCCCAGCGAGGATTCGGCCCCGGTTCGGCGGCCCGGCTTCCTGCCATCACGTCCGCCCGCAGCCGAGACGCCCGACCTGTTCGCCGAGCCTGTCCCCGCCGTGGCTACCGAACCGTCATCCGACCGCAGCGCGGTGATCGAGGGGCTACGCCGGCTCGATCCGGCCACCGCAGGGGTCGTGGCGCCGCGGCTGACGTCGATCTACGAGCGTCTGGTCGCATTGCGCGAACGCATGGCGGCCGATGGCGATTTCGACCGCGAAGACGAGCGCGACTGATCGCCTCCCGGAATGCGCTTTGACCCTTGCCCCCGCCGGTCAAACCCGCCTATATGGCCGCCGTCGGGCCGTAGCGCAGCCTGGTTAGCGCGTCCGTCTGGGGGGCGGGAGGTCGTGAGTTCGAATCTCACCGGCCCGACCATGACACCGCCCGCTTCCGGTCAGGAGGCGGGCGGTTTCCATTCCGGCGGAGGCTGAGATGAGCGAGACCAGAGCCGGCGTCCTGCCCGCACAAACCCTGAGCCGACTGATCGCCGAAGGTGCAATCAACGCCGATGCCGCGGTCACGCGCGCGCAAATCCAGCCTGCCAGCCTCGATCTTCGCCTCGGCCCGGTGGCCTATCGGGTTCGGGCCTCCTTCCTGGCCGGAGCAGGCCGCACCGTGAGCGAGCGCATCGCCGAATTCGAGATGCACCGGATCGATCTCGCCAAGGGAGCGGTGCTGGAAAAGGGTTGCGTCTATGTCGTGCCCTTGATGGAAAGCCTTGCGCTCCCGAGCGGGATTCAGGCGGTCGCCAATGCCAAGAGTTCGACCGGACGGCTCGACCTTCTGACCCGCACGATCACCGACGGCGGCACCGAATTCGATCGGATCCCGCCTGGCTACCGCGGCCCGCTCTACGCCGAGATTTGCCCGCGCAGTTTCTCGGTGCTGGTCCGGCCAGGCATGCGGTTGAACCAGATCCGCTTTCGTCAGGGTCAAGCCCAACTCGACGATGCCGCGCTGCGCGCCTTGCACCGCGAGACCCGTCTGGTCACCGGTAGGCCGGTGATCGACGGCGGCCTGGGCTTTTCGGTCGACCTGCGCCCCGCCCGGCGCGGGTTGGTCGGCTACCGCGCCAAGCCACATACCGGTGTGGTCGACCTCGACCGCATCGGCCAATACGCCCCCGCCGACTTCTGGGAGGAGATCCGCACCAGAGAGCGGCGGATCATCCTCGACCCTGGCGCTTTCTACATCCTGGTCAGCCGCGAGGCGGTAACGATACCGCCCACCCATGCCGCCGAAATGGCGCCTTACTTGGCCATGGTCGGCGAATTCCGGGTCCATTACGCAGGCTTCTTCGATCCGGGCTTCGGCTGGGCTCCCGCCGGCGGCGCCGGTTCCCGCGGCGTGCTGGAAGTGCGGTGCCATGAAGCCCCCTTCGTGCTCGAACACGGCCAGGTGGTCGGCCGCCTCGTCTACGAGCAGATGGCCGAGGTGCCGCAGACGCTCTACGGCGCCGGCATTGCCTCCAACTACCAGGGCCAGGGGCTGAAGCTCTCGAAGCACTTCCGCGCCGGCTGAGCACCCTTGCACCCGCCGTCCGAGACCGCGCTAGATAGCGGCAACTGCCAATCCCGGAGCGAATCATGCGCCGCATCTTCACCCTCGCCACCACCCTCTTGCTGGCGCTCCCGCCTGCCGTCCCCGCTCTTGCCGATAGCGCGATGAGCATTGGCGTCTACCTCTGGACCAGCCCCGATTCCGATCCGGTACGCGCCCAGTTCCTGTCGGTCGCAGGCAACACCGCCGAGATCGAGATCGACGGGCCGGAAGGGACGAAGAGCGATTCCCATCCCGCCACGGCCGAGGAAAGGGCGCAGCTGACGGCCGCCGTGAAGGAGCAGATGGCCAATCTCTCGCTGGAAGCGAAGCCGCAACCGAGCGGCCCCTATGTCACTGTCGACTGGCATTTCTCGACCGACACCGGCTATGCGGACGGCTCGACGACCTATACGCTCGACGCGGTGCCGGCCTCGGTGTTGACGCTGCAGAAGACGGCCTTCGGCGCGACCTATCAGAAGTAGCGCCCCCCTTCTTGCGGCCTTAGCGCCAAGAGCGGCCTCAGTCCTCGAACAACTCGCTTTGGCCGGCGACCTCCTCGGCATCCTCGTCGTCCTCGGGCTGCAGCATGCTGCCGGGCAGCGGCCGGTTGTCGAGCAACCCGGCCGCACGCAATTCCTTCAGCCCCGGCAAATCGCGCGCGCTCTCAAGCCCGAAGTGGTCCAGGAAGCTCTCGGTCACCACGAAGGTCACCGGCCGGCCGGGCGTCATCCGCCGCCGGCCGAAACGGATCCACTCCATCTCCAGCAGTTGGTCGATGGTGCCCCGGCTCACCGCCACGCCTCGGATTTCCTCGATCTCGGCCCGCGTACACGGCTGGTGATAGGCGATGATCGCCAGCGTTTCGATCGCCGCACGCGAGAGCTTCTTCTGCTCGACCGTCTCCTTGTGCAACAGGTGACCGAGATCGGCCGCTGTGCGGAACGCCCAGCCGTCCCCGACCCGCACGAGATGCACGCCGCGCCCCTCGTAGCGCTTTCTCAGATGCGCCAGCGCCTCGGCCGGATCGCAACCGTGCGGCATCCGCTGGCCCAGTTCCGCCACGGTCATCGGCTCGGCGGTGGCGAAAAGCATCGCCTCCACCATCCGCTCCTGCTCCCCCATCGGCGGGGCGGCGAACAGGCTGCGTTCCGCGCTCTCGGCCTCGCTCATGCTTCGGGCCTCCGCCGGATCAGCAGAGCACCAAAGGTTTCCGTCTGGCGAATTTCGATCTGTCCGCGCTTGGCCAGTTCCAGCGAGGCGGCGAAATGCGCCGCCGTGGCCGAACGCCGCCGCCTGGGATCGGTCTCCCAACCGTCCGGCAGGTAGCTCGCCAGATCGGTCCATTCGCCAGCGAAGCCGATCAACCCGCGCATACGGTCGAGCGCCTGCTCCATCGTGAAGACATGGTGGCGGTCCATCACGAAGGGCCGAAAGTCGTCCTTTGTGCGAATGCGCGCATAGGCCTGCATCAGATCGAGCAACGAGGCCGACCACACCACCTTGCGGATCCGCGTCACATCCTCCGGCAGGCCGCGGGCGAAGAAGTCGCGCCCCTTCTGGTCCCGCGCCATCAACTGCGCCGCCGCCTCGCGCATCGCCTGCAGCCGCTCCAACTGGAAGGCCAGATGCGCCGCCAGTTCCTCGGCCGAAGGCCCTTCCGCCTCCGGATCGGGCGGCAGCAGCAGGCGCGATTTCAGATAGGCCAGCCAAGCCGCCATCACCAGATAGTCGGCTGCAAGTTCGATCCGCAACGCTTTGGCACGGTTGACGAAATCGAGATACTGCTCGGCCAGCTGCAGCACCGAGATACGCCGCAGGTCAACCTTTTGGGTGCGCGACAGCGTCAGCAGAAGGTCGAGTGGCCCCTCGAACCCATCGACATCGACGATCAGCGCCTCGGCCGCCAGTCGCTCCGAAACGCTCTGGGCCGGGGTCGCTTCCCAGCCCGCATCAACCATGTGCCGCACCTGCCATCACGGATTCAAACTCCGCCGCGAGCGCGCCCATGTCAACGCTTTCCGGTGGTCCACGCCGCAGCAGCGCAGCCGCCGCGCGGGCCTCGGCCTGCGGGCTCAGCCGGCCCGCGGCCGCGACCACAGCGGCCATGTCGTCGGGCTTGCCGTTGCACTGCAACGCCACGTCGCAGCCCGCCGCCATCGCGGCCGCGGTGCGCTCCCCCAGGGTACCTGCCAAGGCCTGCATGTTGAGATCGTCCGTAATCAGCAACCCGGCGAAGCCGATCTCCTCACGGATCACCCGGATCACCTCGGGCGATTGCGTCGCCGGGCGCTCAGGATCGATCGCATCAAAGACGATATGCGCCGTCATCGCCATAGGCAGGTCGGCCAGCGCCCGGAACGCCACAAAGTCGTTGGCATCCAGCACTGACTTCGGGGCGCTCACGCGCGGCAACTGCAAATGGCTGTCAAGCGTGCCCCGCCCGTGACCTGGCATATGCTTCATCACCGGCAGCACGCCTCCTTGTAGGAAGCCTTCGGCGGCAGCGCGGCCCGCCGCCACGACAGTCGCCAGTTCCTCGCCGTAGCAGCGATTGCGCAGGAACGGATGAGTGTCCTCGCCGGCGATGTCGACCACTGGCGCGCAGACCACGTCGATGCCCACCGCGCGCAATTCGGCCGCCATGATCCGCGCCCGCAGACGCATCGAACCCGGCCCGGCCAGCGTCACCTGCTCGAGCGCCGGCAACCATTCCCGCCAATGCGGCGACCGCAACCGCTGCACCCGCCCGCCTTCCTGATCGACCAGCACCGGCGCCTCGCGGCCGACCACGGCGCGCAAATCCTCGGTCAACCGTCGCAACTGCTCGGGGTTTTCGACATTGCGGGCGAACAGGATAAAGCCCCAGGGATCCGCTTCGCGGAAAAACGCTGCTTCATCCGCCATCAAGACGGGCCCGTCGCAACCAAGGATGGTGGCACCGGCCATCAGCGCAGGATCACCGGCACACAGGTCGCGCCTTCGCCTTGCAGTGCGGCGCAAAACCGGCGCGTGTCCGCCTCACTCTTGAAGCCATAGGCCCGCAACCGGTAGAAGGCGCTTCCGCCGGATTCCGCCTTCTGGATCACCCGCGACTTGTCGGCCATCAGATCCGGGAACCGCCGCTTCAACTCGGCCCAGCTCTGCGCCGCCGAGGGTTCATCGCCATAGGCGCCAAGTTGCACGAGCTTGGTACCCGCGGTCAGTTTCGCGGCATTGACGGTCGCCGGCACCGGTGCCGCCTTGGCCACCGCAAAGGCTGCCGCGGCGGCAGCTGCTGCGACTTCGTCCGCCATCGAACTGGTCGCCCCCATCGAGGCGGCACGCGTGCCGCTGGGGGCGACCGAAGCCAAGACCGGTCGCGGCGGCGGCACCGGCGAGGTTTGCAGTGCCCCGTCCGCCACAGGTGCGACCGGCGAAACCGTCGCTGGAGCTGCCGCTGCGACGGATGCAGGGGCGGCCGAGGAGCTTGCCGACGTGGCCAGAACGGCCGGCTCACCGGGCGACGGCGGCGCCGACTGGGTGACGGCGGCGGTGGTCTGAATGCTGCCCGAGGTCGAAGCCGGGCCGGCGGCCGCCACGCTAGCGGCCGCAGCCGGTGCCGCTGCAGCCTGCGCGGCCACCTGAGCCGCCTTCTGAGCGGCTAGGGCCTCGGGCGCCAGATCGCCTTGCGCAAGCTCGACGGGTTTCGGCGCCAGAACGATCTGATCGGTGCGCGGCTGATCCTCGGTCCCGGCGGCGACACGGTTGACGCTCAGCCCGACATTTCCCGAAATCTGGCCGCCAGGGTCCACCGGCGCGATTCTCATCGGCCCGCTTTCGGCCTTGATGACCGGAATGCCATTCACATCGCGTACGGCCAGCCTATAGCCCCAAACCGCCAGCCCAAGCACGAGCGCCAGCGACGTGCCGGCCCCCGCAAGGTGCGCAACGCGCTGCAGCCGGGGCACTCCCGCTGCCGGCGCCTCTTCGAAATCCTCGAAGTTCGCTTCTGCCATCAGTGCCTCGCTGCCCGGAGGTTTACCCCCGTGGCTCCTGCTCGCCCCCGGCAGTCAGCGTCAGCGCATTTCCTCGGCCGGGGTCACACCAAGGATACCAAGGCCAGTGGAAATGACAACTGCTACGGCTCTGGCCAGGGCGATTTTCGCCTGCGATCGCTCCACTTCGCCCTCTTGGACGAACCGCAGCGAGCTGTCGTCGTTGCCGCGGTTCCAATGCGTGTGCAAATCGGCGGCCAGATCGTAGAGGTAGAAGGCCACCCGATGCGGCTCATGCCCGCGCGCGGCGATCTCCACCAGCCGCGGCCATTCGGCGATCCGCGCCGCCAGTTCGAGTTCCGCCGGATGGTCCAGTTGCGCCAGATCGGCCGCCGCCAGCGTGGCGTCGTCACAGGCAATTCCTGCCTCGGCCGCCCGGCGGAGCACTGAACAAATCCGGGCATGCGCGTATTGCACATAGAAAACTGGATTGTCCTTCGATTGCTCCAGCACCTTGGCGAAGTCGAAATCGAGTGCGGCGTCATTCTTGCGCGTCAGCATCATGAACCGGGTGACGTCGGCACCGGCCTGCTCCACCACGTCGCGAAGGGTGACGAACGTGCCGGCCCGTTTCGACATCTTGAAGGGTTCGCCGTTCTGATAGAGCTTCACCAGCTGGATCAGTTTGACGTCGAGCGGCACGCGGCTGTCCGACAATGCCGCGACCACCGCCTTCAGACGCTTCACATAGCCGCCGTGATCAGCACCGAGCACGTCGATCAACTGGTCGAAGCCGCGCTCCACCTTGTCCCAGTGATAGGCGATATCGGGGGCGAAATAGGTCCAGGCGCCGTCCGACTTTCTCACCGGCCGGTCGACGTCGTCGCCATGCGCGGTGGAGCGGAACAGCGTCTGCTCCCGCGGCTCCCAGTCATCCGGCGTCTTGCCCTTCGGCGGCTCAAGGACACCCTCGTAGATCAACCCCATTTGCCGAAGCCGCTCAATCGCAGCCTCAATCTTTCCGGTGCCGTAGAGTGCCTTTTCCGAGGAATACACATCCATATGCACGCCGAGCGCGGCGAGATCCTCACGGATCATCTGCATCATTGCGGCGGTGGCAAACTCCCGGACCTCAGCCAGCCATTCCACCTCTGGGCGGTCGAGCAGGTCGCGACCATAGCGCGCCTTCAACGCCTCGCCGACCGGGATCAGATAGTCACCGGGGTAAAGACCTTCGCGAATCTCGGGGTCAAGCCCGTTGGCCTCGCGGTAGCGCTCATAGGCCGAACGGGCGAGCACGTCGACCTGGGCCCCGCCGTCATTGATGTAGTATTCCCGGGTTACCGCATAGCCGGCAAAAGCCAGAAG
>JAKAJW010000311.1 GCA_021813645.1 Pseudomonadota bacterium
CAGCTTCAAAGAGATGTGCGCCCGTTTCGACGTGACGCCGCGGACGCTGCGCTATTACGAGTATATCGAGCTGCTCGCGCCGCGGAAGGACGGCCGGGCCCGCTATTATGGTGCGCGCGAGATCGCGCGGATGACGCTGATCCTGCGCGGCCGCCGCTTCGGCTTCAGCCTGGAGGAAATCCGCCAGTGGCTGGAGCTTTACGGCCAGCAGGGCACAAGGCCGCAGATGGAGGCCTGGATTCGGCTGGCCGACCGCCAGCTCGGCCTGCTGGCGGCCCAGAAAGCCGAACTGGAAGCCACCATCGCCGATCTGCGCGCCCTGCGCGACCAGACCGTCGAAGGCCTCACCGCCGGCTGAGCCGCGGCGCCGGCCGGCTCGCCGCCGGGATCTCTGGGGAAGGCCGCCGGGCGGCGCGCCCGGCTCAGTTGCGCAGCAGCTTGGCCAGCGGCGCGAAGACCTCGGCATTGCCGGCGATGATGTTGCGCGTCTCCAGGAGCGACTCGCCCTCGCGCAGCGGCTCGACCATGCCGCCGGCCTCGCGCACGAGAACGATCCCGGCGGCGGTGTCCCACAGGTTCAGCCCGCGCTCCCAGAAACCGTCGAACCGGCCGGCCGCGACATAGGCCAGGTCGAGCGCCGCCGCGCCCCAGCGCCGCACCCCGGCGCAGGCCGGCATCAGCCGCGCCAGATCCTGCAGCGAGGCCGGCAGCGCCGGCCGGCCGCCGAACGGGATGCCGGTGGCGAACAGGCATTCGATCATCCGCGAGCGACCCGAAACGCGGATCCGCGCCTCGTTCATCCAGGCGCCGGAGCCCTTCTCGGCCCAGAACAGCTCGTCTTTCGCGGCGTCGAAGATCACCCCGGCGACGATCTCGCCCTTATGCTCCAGCGCGATCGAGACCGCCCAATGCGGCAGGCCGTGCAGGAAGTTCGTCGTCCCGTCCAGCGGATCGACGATCCAGCGCCGGGTCGGGTCCTCGCCCTCCACGCCGCCGCTCTCCTCGCCCAGCCAGCCGTAGGAGGGCCGCCCGGCCATCAGCTCGTCGCGGATGATCTTCTCGGCCGCCAGATCGGCCTTCGAGACGAAATCCCCCGGCCCCTTGGCCGAGACCTGCAGGTTCTCGACCTCGCGGAAGTCCTTCACCAGGCTGCGGCCGGCCTTGCGCGCGGCCTTGATCATCAGGTTGAGATTGGCGCTGCCTTGCATGAGAGGTCCTTTCGCGATCGGCCCGAGCCTATAGGCGCCCTGCCACGAAAAGGAAAGAGCCGGCCCGAAACAGCTTGCGCCCTCGCCCAGGCTGGGTTAGCGCCGAAACGAGGCCTGCCCTTGTCGTCCCGTGAGCGCCCGCCATGAAGCACCGCCTGATGCCGTGCCTGTTGCTGGCGGCGACGCTGCCGTTCGCCGCACATGCGGACAATTGGCGCCTGTCCACCACCTTCTCG
Organism: Pseudomonadota bacterium; assembly: GCA_021813645.1. Classification (GTDB taxonomy): domain Bacteria; phylum Pseudomonadota; class Alphaproteobacteria; order Rhodobacterales; family Rhodobacteraceae; genus Solirhodobacter. Next base: position 1,445 of record JAKAJW010000311.1, read on the forward strand.
GATTTCTCCGGCCAGGGCGCGCCGAATGCCGCGGCGATCGACCTGCAATGGCAGGGCAAGCCGCTCTGGCAGCCCGGCGGCTGGCGGATCGGCCCCGCCGCCGCGATAAGCTGGGATTCCCAGCACAGCCAATGGGGCGGCATCGGCCTCTCGGCGCGCCGCAACCTGGCGCCGCGCTGGATCGTCGAATTCAGCGAAATGCCGGGGATCTACCGCCCCGGCACCGCCCGGACCGAACTCGGCGGCCCGGTGGAGTTCCGCACCCAGCTGTCGCTCGGCTACGTGATCAGCCGGCACCTGCGGCTGGAGATGGGGATCTACCACCGCTCCAATGCCGGCCTCTATCACGACAACCCCGGGGTCAATTCCGTGACCCTGGGGCTGACGCGGCAGTTCTGAACGTCGCTCAGGCCGCGAAGGGGGCCGGGACGACGTCTTCGGGCAGCGGGCTGAACACGTCGTGCTCGATCCCGGCGAATTCGCGGATCCGGGCGATCCGCTCGGGGCTGCAATCCATCAGCGCCGCCAGCGCCTGGACCTTGCCCATCTGCTTGGGCGAGCCGAGGTAGCCGTAGGGCCCGTTGCCCGACCGCTTCATCACCCGGTCCATGATCGGATCGATCACCGCCACCGCATCGGTGACGCCGGCCGACATGCCGTATTCGAAGGCACCGATCATCACCTCGCTGGTGACATAGGAGATCGAATTGCGCGCCCGGCCGCGGTCGAGGACATTGGTGTCGACACAGAATCGGGTCGCTTCCCAGATCGTCGAGGCCCGCAGCGGCGGCTCGCCGTCCAGCAAGGGCGCGAATATGTCGGCCAGCATATGCGGGCCGGTGGTCTGCAGCAGCCGCATGCATCCGACCACGCGGCCGGCGGCATCGGTGCTGATCACATGGGCCGGATCGAGATCGTCGAAGCAGTCACGCTCCATCCCGTCTTTCACCACGACTTCCCAGCCCAGTCGCTCGTGAAACACGCGCGCCCTCAGGCGATACATATCTTCCAGCAATTCAGGATATTCCGCCGCGTTCAACGCGTCGACAACGTAGATCATTTCTCGCCCCCACGGTGAGTTGTGGCGAAAGTATTCGTTAATTTTGCGAGCATTTCCATACGGGTTTTCCCGTATTTCGCCACATATTCGCCGCAATCTTGCCGCAGTCTCAGCGCGTTCCCGCCTCAAACGGGAAAAATTACGCCCAGCGCAATCGCGCGGCCGATTGCTTGAAAAGTTGTGAGAGCCCCCAGTTTTTCTCGGGCCGAGCGCAGATGGACTTCAACGGTTCGCGGAGAGATACTTAAAATATCGCCGATATCCTGCTGCTGTTTTCCAGCAGCAACCCATTGTAACACTTCGACTTCACGCTGCGACAATTTCGCCTGCTGATTAGAACTCAATGGCGCGGACATTCGCATCACGGAATCGTGGAGATGCACGGCCGCCATCTGCAACTCAGGCATGATATTGCGTTTCAGTCTTTCCCATTCGCGCTGCGGGCCGGCCCGGCTCACGCTTAGCAAACCGCGATCGCCAAACCGCCCACGGATCGGCACGGTCAATCCCTGCGGGCTGATACCGAAATCCGTCGCTTCATAGAATACCGTCTTGAAGCTGCGATCGCGCTCGAAGCGCGACCAATCCACCGGCGCGATGCTCAGTGCCGCCTTCTGCAAAATGGGATCAACATTTTGTAGCTGACGCTGCATATAGTGTGACTTCCAGGCGGCCGGATAGTTGGCATATCCGCGCACTGCATCCGAAAAAGGCGCGATGACCGCATAAGAGGCATAGTCCAGCGCCAAACGGTCGCAGAGTTGGTCAAGAAAGCTTTCGAGATTGTTCGGGCTCGCCGGCACGGCGCTGAGATCGATGATGTCCAATGGCCTGCCTCTGCCTCGCCCCCGGGGCGGTCACGGCACCACCCGACGCCGTCGGGGTCAAAGTAGCCCCTTGGCCGCCGCGATGGAAGCGGCCTCGACCGGGGTGCGCGCCTCGAGCCGCAGCGCGGCACTTTTCAGCCGCGCCTTGACGGCCGAGATCGAGATGCCGAGGATCTGCGCGATCTCCTTGTGGCGCCGCCCCTGCGACAAAAGACGCAGCGCCTCCGCCTGGGCCTCGGTCAGCATCAGCTCGGCCTCATGGTGCAACGCCGTCATCGCGTCGAGCAGCGCCGTCAGCTCGCCGTCGGTCATCTCGCGATCCTCGCGGGCGAACAGGCCGAAGCTGCGCTTGGGCCGTTTGGCGCTGCGCGGGATCGAGACCACGGCGCCATAGGCCAACCCGAAGGCACGATAGGCTTCGAACACCTTGTGGGGGTCGTTCTGCGCGCCGGCCTCGGCCACCACGCTCCAGCGCGCCACCCCGGCATTGCCCTGGCACCAGCGCATCAACGGGTCGAACGGAGCCAACCCGCCCTGAGTATAGAACTCGATCCAGTGCGAGGCGAAGGTGTTGCGTTCTTCCGTCGGGGCGTAGAACCCGAGCCGGAGCGCAATATAGTAGCCGGCCGGGGCAAGTTGCGAGAAGGCCGTTTCGAACTCCACAGGATGCACGTCGAATTCCGTTTCCTTTCGGGTTCACCCACCCTAATGTCAATCTCAGAAAAATCTATCCCGGCGTCGTCGCGCCGGCGGGCTTTGATCGGATATTGGTAACATGTCGACAGTAGAGAGGGTCGATCAACTCCTGCACCGGATCGCCGCCGCGGCGGATTGGCAGTTCGCCCTCGGTGTGCACATCCGGTTCGCCAATCCCACGCTGACCTACCACAGCTACCCGGCGACCTGGATCGACCTCTACGACCGCAAGGGCTATCGCGACGAAGACCCCGCCGTGCGCTGGGGCCTGACCCATCGCGGCACCTGCGATTGGGCCGATCTCGTGGCCGAAGACCGGGCGGGCGTCTTCGCCGAAGCCGCCGAATACGGGCTGCGGCACGGGTTCGTCGCCTCGACCGGCGAGGCGGACTCGCGCACGATGGGCTTCTTCGCTCGGGCCGACCGCCCGTTCAGCGCCGCCGAGGTGGCCAAGGCCGCAGCCCTGCTGGACGAGTTGCACACCGCCACGATCGGCGTCGAACGCAAGCCCGAGGCCGAGATCGCCGCCCTGCGCGCGCTGCAGCTGAGCGTGCTCGGCATCGCCCCGCCGGGCTGAGCGCGGCGCCGGCTCAGCCACGTTGCAGCTTCACCGGTTCGCTGCGACCCAGCCGCAGGAAATGCGCCATATAGGGCTTGGTCGCATCCTCCTCGCGCACCGCCGCATAGAGCCGCTTCGACAGGCCCTTGGCCGTCACCGGCCGGATCGCGAAATCGGCGTGGCCCCGCACCTCGCGCACCACCCAATCCGGCAGCACCGCCACCCCGCGGTCGGAGGCGACCAGCATCAGGATCACCGCGGTCAGCTCGACCTGGCGCACCGCGCGCGGCTCCACCTTGGCCGGCGTCAGCAGTTCCGAGAAGACGTCGAGCCGCGCCCGCTCCATCGGATAGGTGATCAGCAGCTGGTCGCGGAAGTCCTCCGCCTCGACGAAGGGCTTGGCCGCCAGCGGGTTCTGCGCCGAGGCGATGAAGACCGGCGCATAGTCGAACAGCGGCTGAAAGCTCACCCCCGGCAGGTCCTCCGGGTCGGAGGAGATCACCAGATCGACCTCCTCGCGCGCCAACGCCGGCAGCGCGCCGAAGGCGAAACCGGGGCGGATGTCCACGTCGATATCGGGCCAGGCGTGGCGAAAGGCCTCCAGCACCGGCAGCAGCCAGTCGAAACAGGCGTGGCATTCGATGGCGATATGCAGCCGGCCCGACTTGCCCGCCTTCAGCGCCCGGAACTCCTCGCCGAGCGCATCGACCTCCGGCAGAATCCGCTCGGCCACCCGCAAGAGCCGCAGCCCCGCCGCCGACAGCTTCAAGGGCTTCGAGCGGCGCACGAACAGCTCGACCCCGGCCTGATCCTCCAGCCCCTTGATCTGATGCGACAAGGCCGATTGCGTCATGTTCAACTGATCGGCCGCCCGCGCCAGGCCGCCCGCCTCATGGATCGCCTTGATCGAGCGGAAATGCCTCAGCTCCAGGTACATCTTGCGGCAAACCTCATGTTGATCTTGAAGATTATGAATTTGTCTCACGTCGCGCGGGATGCGACAAGGGGGCAACAAGGAGCCTCCCGATGCCCACGCCCACCGTGTCTTTCGAATTCTTCCCGCCGCAGTCGCTGGAGGCCTCGTTCCGGCTCTGGGACACCGTGCAGATGCTGGCGCCGCTGAAGCCCACCTTCGTCTCGGTCACCTACGGCGCCGGCGGCACCACCCGCAAACTCACCCATGAGGCGGTCACCACCCTCGGCCGCGCCACCGGGCTCAAGGTCGCGGCACATCTCACCTGCGTCGACGCCAGCCGCGCCGAGACGCTGGAGATCGCCGAAAGCTACGCCGCCGCCGGCATCACCGATCTGGTCGCGCTACGCGGCGATCCGCCCAAGGGCGCCGGCGGCTTCCGGCCGCATCCCGAAGGCTTCGCCGACAGCGTCGAGCTGATCGCGGCGCTGGCCGCCACCGGCCGCTTCACCCTGCGCGTCGGCGCCTATCCCGAGAAGCATCCCGAGGCGGCCGACCAGAAGGCCGACATCGACTGGCTGAAGCGCAAGCTCGACGCCGGCGCCAGCGCGGCGATCACCCAGTTCTTCTTCGAAGCCGAGACCTTCCTGCGCTACCGCGACGCCTGCGCGGCCGCCGGGATCACCGCGCCGATCCTGCCCGGCATCCTGCCGATCGAGAATTGGGACGGCGCCCGCCGCTTCGCCGCGCGCTGCGGCACCTCGGTCCCGGCCTGGCTCGACGACGCCTTCGCCCATGCCAAGCGCGACGGCCGCGAGGATCTGCTGGCCACCGCGCTTTGCACCGAGCTCTGCGACACGCTCCTGACCGAGGGCGTCGAGCATCTGCACTTCTACACGCTGAACCGCGCCCAGCTCACCCGCGAGGTCTGCCGCGCGCTGGGGCTGACGCCGGAACTGGTGCTGGAAAAGGTCGCCTGAGGCGATGGTTCTCCCTGCTCGCGCCCCGGATCGGGGGCGAGGAGACCTGAGGCCGGGCGTCCCCAAGCGCCCGGCCGATTTTCTGCCCCCCGCTAGGCCGCGCGGCAGTTGACCGGCGGCAGCGCCAGTTCGTCGGAAACCAATACGCCGAAGGTGGCCGCCGGAATGGCGCCCAGGAAGGACGTGCGCCCGGCCACCGCGCCCGGGGTCGCGAAAAAGCCGAACAACGCGGCCAGCGCCCGGTCGCGGTCGAGCCGGCGCTGCACCTGCGGCCCCGACATGTCGCGCAGCAGCCGCCCGGGATCGAGCCCGATCGCCCCTGCCATCGCCGCCATCGCCCGGGGATCGGCCACCGGCGGCGCCCGTAGCAGCCGCTGGTTCATCGCCGCATAGCCACCTTGCAGCCCTGCCGCCAAAACGGCCCGGCCGGCGACCACCGAAGCCGGGCCGAGCAGCGGCAATTCATGCCGGATCACCCGGATCGTGCCGGGATGCGCGGCGATATAGGCGGCCAGCGTCGCCTCGAATTGCCGGCAGTCCGGGCAGTTGTAATCGGAGAACAGCGCCACCGGCAGGCCCGGCCCGCCCCCCTCTGCGCCCGCCGCATCGCCGAACAGGAAGGCGCAGGGGTCGGCCCGCACTTCGGCCAGCCGGCTCTGCCAGCCGCTGTCCTGCGCCGTCGCGTCGAGCCCGGCGAACAGCACGCTCGGGGGCGCGCCCGCGCCCCCCTGGTCCAGCGCGCGAAACGGCGGCAGATCCGGGAAGGCGCTGAAGCTCAGCCCCGGCCCGAACAGCCGGCCCAGCTCTGGAGCATAGCGCACCCACGCCAGCACGGCCGCCGCCGTGCCGGCCAGAACCGCGCGCCGGCGCCAGCGCAGCCCACGCGCGCTCAGCACCCCGCGCCCCGTCCGGGCGAGGACCATTCCAACGGCCGGGGCGACAGGAGGCGGGGCATGATCATCGCCGGTTCCCTTCCAGGACGGATACGCACCCCCTAGCAGATGGGGCACCGGCGCACCGGGTCAACGGCCGGCCGCAACGCCGATGCCGCCCCTTGCCGCCGCCCGTCCCCCTGTTACCTTGCCCGGCGGAGGTGCCATGACCGACGACCCGACCCCCAGCTTCGACCGCGAGCGGCTGCTTGCCCTCAGCGGGCTCGATTACCTGCAGGAGATGCTCGCCGGCCGGGTGCCGGCCGCGCCGATCGCCGCCACGATGAACTTCCGCCTGCAGGCGGTATCGCCGGGCAGCGCGCGGTTCCGCGGCGCGCCGCTGGCGCAGCATTGCAACCCCTTCGGCGTGCCGCATGGCGGCTGGTACGGCACGATCCTGGATTCCGCGCTCGGCTGCGCGGTGATGACGGGCCTGGCCGCCGGCACCAGCTATACGACGCTGGAATACAAGGTGAATATCCTGCGCCCGCTCGCCCTCGGCGCCGAGGCGGAGGCCATCGCCACCCTGTCGCATGCCGGCCGCCGCACCGCAGTCGCCAGCGCCGAGCTGCGCGGCCTGGCCGACGGCAAGCTCTATGCCACCGGCTCCACCACCTGCATCGTCCTGCCGTCCTAGGGCGGGCTCAGCGGCAGCGCCCCATCCTCGGCGGTGCGGAACCGCTGCAGCCGGCGCCGCTGCGCCCGGCCCCGATACCAGTCCGCCGCGCTGGGGTGGATCGCCTCCGAAGGATCGAGCCCGATGAGCCTTTGCCGCCGGGTCCAGAACGCCTTGCCCACCCCCATCCAGGTGCCGACCGAAGGCGCCATCGGGTCGCAGGGGAAGCGGCCGCGCCAGTCGCCCGGCAGCGGCATGCCGCAGCGCTCGGCCCGGTCGAGCATCCAGACCAGCGGGATATTGGCCAGCGGCCGGGCTGCCGGCCGTCCGGCGACCATGCCGCCGACATCGCCATGCGCGCCGCGGAACCAGACCTGCTCGACCCGGCCCGTGAAATCCTGCGGGCAGTGCCACAGCACCGGCGCGAAGGCGGCCCGCGTCTCGTCCAGCGCCAGGGCGTGGAAGCCGCGACGGATCACCGGGCCGAGCGCGTGGTTGTGGAAGGCGTGCTTGCTCTCCGAGAACCGCCGCACGATCGGGAACGGCAGGCCCAGCGCCTTCACCGTGTCCCAGACGCCGACCATCTCGACCTCGATCCGCGGATGGCAGAACAGCCGCCGGAACTCTGCCGCCGCGAAGCCGTCCGGGGTCAGTTGGTAGTGCCGGTAGGCCATCACCACATTGCGCACCGTCGCGTGATGGGCCTGCACCAGGCCGACCCGGTCGATCACCCCGGCGAGCGAGCGCACCGCATAGGCACCGCGCGAATAGCCGAACAGGAAGATGCGGTCGCCCGGCCGATAGCGCGAGGCGAGAAAGCCGTAGGCGCGGCGGATCTGCCGGTTGATCCCGCGCCCCTCCAGCACGTCCTTCGACTGCCGCCAGCCCTGCCACTGGATCCCGGCCTCGTAATAGACCGACAGCCGGCTGGAGGGCGTCAACTCGCGCAACAGCCGGTAGGTCAGCCCGGCATTGGTCTCCTCCCCCGGCAGCAGCGAGGACATCGTGCCGTCGAGGATCACCACATGGTCGACAGCGCCGCGCACCCGTCCGGCTTCGGGGCCATGCGCCTCGATGCCGGGCGGGCGTGCCCAGCGCCTGAACCGGTCAAGAAGCAGCCGCACCCGCCTCCTCCAGCCAGCGCCAGACCCGATAGGGCGTGAAGGGCATGTCCACCGCCTTCACCCCGCGCGGCCAGAGCGCGTCGAGCACCGCATTGCCCATCGCCGCCAGCGCGCCGACCGTGCCGGCCTCGCCGCAGCCCTTCATGCCCAGCGGGTTGGCGGTCGAGGGCACCGGCTCGCTGGTGAAGCGGATCATCGGCACGTCCTTGGCCCGCGGCATGGCGTAGTCCATGAACGAGCCGGTCAGCAGCTGGCCGTCGTCGCTGTAGCCGACATGTTCCATCACCGCCTGGCCGAAGCCCTGCACGACGCCGCCATGCACCTGGCCCTCGGCCAGGGTCGGATGCATCAGATTGCCGAAATCGTCGGTCACCGTGTAGCTGACGAGCTGGACATGGCCGGTGTCGGGGTCGACCTCCACCTCGGCCAGATGGGCGCCGTTCGGATAGGACCGGCCGGGCAGCGTGCTGCGCTCCTCGTGCCGCAGCAGATCCTCGCGCCCCTTCGCCCGCGCCAGATCCGCCGCCTCGACCAGCGTCAGCGTGCGGTTCGAGCCGGGCGCCCGGAAGGCGCCTTCGGCGAAGTCGGGCGCGGCGCCCAGCTCTTCGGCCAGGAAGGGGGTGAAGGCGGCGATCATCTTCTCCACCGTGACCAGCGTCGAATTGGTCTGCGTGGTGACCGAGCGCGAGCCGCCGGTGCCGCCGCCCTTGGCGATCCGGTCGCTGTCGCCCTGCACCACCCGGATCTGATCGACCGGGATGCCGGTGCGGTCGGACAGGAACTGGGCATAGACCGTCTCGTGGCCCTGCCCGTTCGACTGGGTGCCGACGTAGAGGTTCACCGTGCCGTCGGCGCAGAATTCGACCGTAGTGCCCTCGGTCGGGTCGCCCAGGATCGCCTCGATGTAATAGCACAGCCCCAGGCCGCGCAGCTTGCCGGCGGCTTCCGAGGCCGCCCGCCGCGCCGCGAAACCGGCCACGTCGGCCTCCTGCTCCAGCCGGCTCAGCACCTTCGGGAAATCGCCGACGTCGTAGAGCTCGCCCACCGCCGAGCGGTAGGGGAAGGCGGCCGGCGCGATGAAGTTCCGCCGCCGCAGCGTGAAGGGATCGACGCCCAGCTCGCGGGCGGCGAAATCCATCGTCCGCTCCAGCGTATAGATCGCCTCCGGCCGGCCGGCGCCGCGATAGGCGTCGGTCTGGGTCGTGTTGGTGTAAATGCCCTTGGCATTCACGAAGACCCGCTGCACGTCATAGACCCCGGTCAGAACCTTTGCCGAAATTTCGGACTGAATCCACTGCCCGAAGCCCGAATTATAAGCGCCAAGGTTTGTCAGAATATTGACCCGATAGGCGACGATCTTGAGATCTTCGTCGAAGCCCAGCTCGGCCTCCGAGATCAGGTCGCGCCCGGCGCTGTCGGCCAGCATCGCCTCGCCGCGCTCTTCCATCCAATGCACCGGATGGCCCAGCGCCTTGGCCGCCGCGGCCAGCGCGAAATATTCCGGATAGGCGCCCGCCTTCATGCCGAAGCCGCCGCCGACATCGGGGTTGGTCACCCGCACCGCGCTTTCCGGAAGGCCGAAGGCCCGCGCCAGATGTCCCTTCATGCCCCAGACGCCCTGGCCGCCGAAGGCCAGATGCAGCCGGCCCTCCTGCCAATCCGCGGTGGCACCGCGCGGCTCCATCGAGGCGACGATGATCCGGTTGTCGACCAGCCGCAGTTTCACCCGGTGGCGGGCGCCCGCCAGTGCCGCGGCCACCGCCGCCTCGTCGCCCAGCGCCCAGTCGAAGGCGACATTGGCCGGCGCTTCGGGATGGATCACGTCGCCACCCGGCGCCACCTCCATATGCACCGGCAGCTCGTCGTAATCGACCGCGATCGCCTCGGCGGCGTCGCGCGCCTGCTCCAGCGTCTCGGCCACCACCAGCGCCACCGCCTCGCCGACGAAGCGCACCCGGCCCTTGGCCAGAATCGGCCGCATCGGCGTCGCCGCCGGGCTGCCGTCACGGTTCTTCACCGTCAGCGCCGCCATGCCGAGCTGGATGCCCGCCGCCTCCAGATCGGCGGCCGACAGCACCAATTTCACCCCTGGCATCGCCCGCGCTTCCTCGAGGTCGAGCGTGCCGATCTCGGCATGGGCGATCGGCGCGCGCAGGAACAGCGCGCGATAGGCACCGGGCGGCGCGATATCGTCCACATAGCGGCCGTGGCCGGTCAGAAACCGCTGATCCTCCAACCGCTTGATCGATTGGCTCTGGCCGAATTTGCTCATCGTCGTCTCCCGTTTGGCGCCCTGCGGAGGTTAGTCTGCTCGGCGCCACTGTCCAGGCCAGCCGGATCAGATTTCGCGGCGCTGCGGCACAGTTGGCACCCTCGGCGCGCGCCGGCACACCCGCGCCAAAACAAAAGGGCGGCCCCGCGGGGCCGCCCTCGTCCTGCGCCGGGCGCCGGTCTCAGCCGCGCAGCGCCAGCACGGTGGCGATGCTCAGGTCGCCGAAGCCGTTGAACCGGGTGTTGGTCGCCATCGAATAGGCGCCCATGCCGCCGAACAGCACGTAGTCGCCTTCCTCCATATCGGCCGGGAAGGACAACTCGCCCGGCAGCCGGTCGACGGAATCGCAGGTCGGGCCGAAGCAGATCCGGTGGACCGCCTCGCCCTGGCGCAGCGCACCGTTCGGCGCCCGCACCTCGATCCGGTCGATCACGCCGATCATCGGCAGTTCGGTCAGCGCGCCATAGACGCCATCGTTCAGGAAGACATGCGCCCCGTCGCGGATCGCCTTCACCCGCGCCGCCAGCACGAAGGCCTCGGCGCAGAGGCCGCGGCCCGGCTCGCAGACCAGCGCCGGCCGCTCGGCCCCGAAGGCCGCGGTGGCCGCCTGGTCGATCAGCGCGAAAGTGGCCTCGAGCCGCGGCATCACCTCGT
>JAKAJW010000030.1 GCA_021813645.1 Pseudomonadota bacterium
ACGAAGACGCGGATCGCCGAAGCGAGGCCGACGTCGCCGCGGGCGGCGTCGATCTCGGCGGCGAGCGCGTTGAGGCCCTGGCCGCGCGCTTCGGCGATCCGGCGGAAGGCGGTCCAGAACGCATCCTCGAGCGAGACCGAGGTGCGGTGGCCGCGCAGCGTCAGCGAATGCTTGACCGGCCGGCCGTTCATCGCGGCCCGGCCTCGGGATCGTCCGGCCCGATGCGGTGCGCGTCGAGCCGGGCACGGACCTGCTCTGCCTGCGCCCGCTCGACCTCTCTCTGGGCCTTGGTCCGGCCAAATTTCACAGCGTTTTCATCAGCCTCAGCGCGTTTCTTCGCGCGCGCCTGCGCCTTGCGGGCGCGGTTGAGGTTGACGATGTCCGCCATGTCCCGCGCTAGCCCTTGGGACCGATCATATCCTCCGGCCGGACGATGCGGTCGAAGGTCTCGGCATCGACATAGCCAAGGGCGATCGCCTCCTCGCGCAGCGTGGTGCCGTTCTTATGCGCGGTCTTGGCGACCTTGGTGGCGGCGTCGTAGCCGATGGTGGGGGCGAGCGCCGTCACCAGCATCAGAGATTCTTTCATCAGCTTGTCGATCCGGGCCGTGTTGGCCTCGATGCCGACCACCATGTTGTCGGTGAAGCTGCCCGCCGCGTCGCCCAGGAGCTGCATGGATTGCAGCACGTTATAGCTCATCATCGGGTTATAGACGTTGAGCTCGAAATGGCCCTGCGAGCCGGCGAAGCCCACGGCGGCGTCGTTGCCCATGACATGGGCGCAGACCATGGTCAGCGCCTCGGCCTGGGTCGGGTTCACCTTGCCCGGCATGATCGAGGAGCCGGGCTCGTTCTCCGGCAGGATCAGCTCGCCCAGGCCCGAGCGCGGGCCGGAGCCGAGGAGCCGGATGTCGTTGGCGATCTTGAACAGCGAGGCCGCCACCGTCTTCAGGGCGCCGGAGAACATCACCATCGCGTCATGCGCGGCCAGCGCCTCGAACTTGTTCGGAGCGGTGATGAACGGCAGGCCGGTAATCTCGGCGATCTGGGCGGCGATGCGGCGATCCCAGCCGGGCTTGGTGTTCAGCCCGGTGCCGACCGCGGTGCCGCCCTGGGCGAGTTCGTAAATGTCGGCGAGGCTGGCCTTGACTCGAGCGATGCCTTTCTCGACCTGCATCGCATAGCCGGAGAATTCCTGACCCAGCGTCAGCGGCGTCGCGTCCTGCGTGTGGGTGCGGCCGATCTTGATGATGTCCTGGAAGGCTTCCGCCTTGGCGGCAAGCGCCCGGTGCAGCTTTTCCAGCCCCGGCAGCAGCACGTCGCGCGCCTGCATCGCGATCGCTACATGCATCGCGGTGGGGAAGGTGTCGTTCGAGCTCTGCCCCATGTTGACGTGGTCGTTGGGGTGGATCGGCTTCTTCGAGCCCTTCACGCCGCCGAGCATCTCGATCGCGCGGTTCGAGATCACCTCGTTGGCGTTCATGTTCGACTGGGTGCCCGAGCCGGTCTGCCACACGACCAGCGGGAAGTTGTCGTCGAACTTGCCGTCGATCACTTCCTGAGCCGCCGCGGCGATCGCCTCGCCGAGCTTGGGCTCGATGTCGCCCTGGGCGATGTTGACCAGCGCCGCCGCCTTCTTGATCACCCCGAGCGCGCGGATGATCTTCACCGGCTGCTTCTCCCAGCCGATCGGGAAGTTCTGGATCGAGCGCTGGGTCTGCGCGCCCCAGTATTTGTCGGCAGGGACCTCGAGCGGGCCGAAGCTGTCGGTTTCGGTGCGGGTAGCGGTCATCGCGGGCCTCCTGGAAACTCGCGCGCGGTGTAGCGCGGGAGGCCGGCGAAATCAATCCGCATACCGTGGCATACTGCCGCTGTTATTTCCGGAAGCTGTCGAGGCTGACCACGTCGGCATTCTTGGCCGGCGGCTCTTCTTCTTCCGCCTCGATCATGCCGGCTTCCTCCTCGGCCTCCTCCTCGTCGTCCTGCTCATGCGTCTCGAAACGCAGGCCGAATTCCACCGAGGGGTCGACGAAGGTGCGGATGGCATCGAAGGGGATCGCCAGCGGCTCGGGCTGGTTGCCGAAGTTCAGGGTGATGGCGAAGCCCTCGTCGTCGACGGCGAGGTTCTCGTACCAATGCTGAATGACGATGGTCATCTCGCCCGGATAGCGGTCCTTCAGCCACTGCGCCATTTCCACGCCGGGGTGGCGGGTGTCGAAGGTGATGAAGAAGTGATGCGCGCCGGGCAGACCGTCGTCGGCGACATCCGACAGAACCTCTTGGATGAGTCCGCGCATGGCGCGATGCATGAGGTTGCCGTAGTCGATCGAGCGCGTCATCGGGAAGCCTTTCTGTGGCGGCCTGGGGCAAGCATAGGGGATTCGGGTCCGAAGAAAAGAGGCGCGTGTGGGCAAAATTCGCGCCCTGCGCGATTAGCGGCGGGACGGGTTGTGGCTGCGGGCGAGGGGAAGTGCAGGCTTCTGTTGCCAGGTGCCTGCGAACCCCGCCTTACGCGGCTAAGCGCAAGGGCTTTATTTTCGGTTTCCCGAGCTGCTTACGCAGCCAGAGCCACCGGAGCAGAGTTGTCGTTGGCAACTGTGCGTTTTGCACCGATAACGGTGGTAGCTCACCGAGCGAAAGCAAACACCTTTAGACGTTCGTCGATCCTATTTCGGCCCCGCTTGCCCCCAACGAGGGTTTTTTGGTGGAGCCGCCGGGTACCGCCCCCGGGTCCGAGCCGCTTATTCCGTGCGCGTTTATCGCCATAGTCCCGGTTGCCCGGAACAGATCAAATATAGGCGGGGCATGGGCGGGGCTCAAGCCCTGAGCGGCCGATCGCGGCAGGCGGGCCAGGTAAAAATGCGAACTCTATGTTTTCGTTTTACTTTAGGGCGCTATGCGGACTTCCTCATGTCTGTCCCGCGGTTCCTCGGGGCGCAGCCCGCCCTGAGAGTCGCGGATTTGCGGTCGGCGCGGCGGCCGGGCCTTGCCTCGCGCCCGCGGCTTTGGGACAGTCGCGGCAGAGCAAGCGAGGAGAGGCCATGTTCAGGGCGCTGGTGGTGGAGAAGGCGGCGGACGGCACGACCCGGGCCGCGGTGCAGGAACTGGAGACGGCGGCGCTGCCGGCGGGCGAGGTGTTGGTGGCGGTCGACTACTCGACCTTGAACTACAAGGACGGGCTGTGCCTCGGCAGCGGCGGCGGGCTGGTGAAGAGCTATCCGCACGTGCCTGGGATCGATTTCGCCGGGGTTGTGGAGGCTTCGGACGATCCGCGCTATCGGCCAGGCGACAAGGTGGTGCTGACCGGCTGGCGGGTGGGCGAGGTCCATTGGGGCGGCTATGCCGAACGGGCGCGGGTGAAGGCGGATTGGCTGGTGCCGCTGCCCGAGGGGCTGACCACGCGCCAGGCGATGGCGGTCGGCACGGCCGGCTTCACCGCCATGTTGGCCCTGATGGCGCTTGAAGATCATGGCCTAACGCCCCAAAATGGCGAGGTTTTGGTGACCGGTGCCGCCGGCGGCGTGGGCTCTGTCGCGGTGGCGCTGCTGGCGGCGCGCGGCTATTCGGTGGCGGCGGTGACCGGCCGGCCGGAGACCGCCGACTACCTGACCGGGCTCGGCGCGTCGCGGATCGTGCCGCGGGCGGAACTGGCCGAGGCGGTGAAGCGGCCGCTGGAGGCCGAGACCTGGGCCGGCTGCATCGATGCGGTGGGGGGCACGATGCTGGCGCGGGTGCTCGGCCAGATGAAATACGGCGGCTCGGTCGCCGCCGTCGGGCTGGCGGGCGGCGCGGCCTTGCAGACGACGGTGATCCCCTTCCTGCTGCGCGGGGTGAACCTGCTCGGCATCGATTCGGTGATGCGCCCCTATGCGGACCGGCTGCGCGCCTGGCAGCGGATCGCCCGAGAACTGCCGATGGAGAAGCTCGAGGCGATGGTGCAGCCGGCTGGGCTTGCCGACCTGCCGGCGCTCGGCGCTGCGATCCTGCGGGGCGAGGTGCGCGGCCGCGTCGTGGTCGACGTGCGCCGCTGAGGGCTTGCCTGACGGCCGGGCGCGGTCTAAGCACGAGGCGATCCCGCGCGGCGGGATCTGCCGATGTCCCCGATGGGCCAACGGCTCGGCTGGAAGACCTGCCACCCCGGGGAAATCCTGATGGGCAGGGTCTTTGCCGGGGTCTGGGCTGAAATGGATGGGGAATGCGGATGAGCAAGCTCGATATCGATTGGGTGCGGGGCCAGTTTCCGGCCTTCGAACAGCCCGGCCTTCAAGGTCAGGCCTTTTTTGAAAATGCTGGCGGATCATATCCTTGCCGGCCGGTCTTCGAGCGGCTGACGCGGTTTTACCGGGAACGCAAGGTGCAGCCCTATGCGCCCTATGCCGTCTCCGAACTGGCCGGCGCCGAGATGGACGAGGCGCGGGCGCGGCTCGCCGCGATCCTGGGGGTCGCGACCGACGAGCTGAGCTTTGGCCCCTCGACCAGCGCGAATACCTATGTGCTGGCCCAGGCCTTCCGCGGCTGGCTGCCGAAAGGCGCGGCGATTGTCGTGACCGATCAGGATCACGAGGCCAATTCCGGCGCCTGGCGGCGGCTGGCGGCCGAGGGGATCGAGCTGCGCGAATGGAAGATCGACCGGGATACCGGCCACCTCGACCCGGCTGCGCTGTCGGCGCTGCTGGAGGACGGCAAGGTGAAGCTCGTCTGCTTCCCGCATTGCTCGAACGTGGTGGCAGAGATCAATCCGGTGGCGGAGATCGTGGCGCTGGCGCATGCGGCCGGCGCGGTGACCTGCGTCGACGGGGTGAGCTATGCACCGCACGGATTGCCCGACGTCGGCGCGCTCGGCGCCGATATCTACCTGTTCTCGGCCTACAAGACCTATGGGCCGCATCAGGGCATCATGGTGATCCGCCGGGCGCTTGGCGAGGCGCTGCCGAACCAGGGGCATTATTTCAACGGCGACACGCTTTACAAGCGGTTCACCCCGGCTGGTCCGGACCATGCCCAGGTGGCGGCCTCGGCCGGGATGGCGGATTACCTCGATGCGCTGGCGGCGCATCATGGTGGGGCGGGGCTGGCGGCGGGCGAGCGCGGCGCGCTGGCGCATGACCTGATGCGGAGCCACGAGGTGGCCTTGCTGCAGCCGCTGCTCGACTATCTGGCGGCGCGCAACGACCTGCGGCTGCTCGGGCCGCGGCGGGCCGAAGGGCGGGCGCCGACGGTGGCGGTGGCCTGCGACCGGCCCGGCGAGGCGCTGGCGGCTGAGCTGGCGCCGCTTGGGATCATGGCGGGCGGCGGCGACTTCTATGGCGTTCGACCGCTGCAGGCGATGGGGATTGATCCGGCCCACGGCGTGCTGCGTATGTCCTTCGTGCATTACACCAGCGCCGAGGAAGTGACGAAGCTGATCCGGGCGCTGGACGAGGTCCTCTAAGCGCGGGTGGTCATGTCTGAAGCGCCGCTGATCCTCTGGTTTCGCCGGGACCTGCGGCTGGCGGATCAGCCGATGCTGGCGGCCGCGGCGGCCTCCGGCCGGCCGGTGATCCCGGTGGCGATCCTCGACGAGGTGATGGCCGGGCTGGGGGCCGCGCCGCGCTGGCGGTGGGGGCTGGCGCTCGAGGCTTTCGCGGCGCGTCTTGCTGGGCTTGGGCTGCGGCTGATCCTGCGGCGCGGACCGGCGCTGGCGGTGCTGGAGCGGCTGGTGGCGGAAACCGGGGCCGCCGGGGTGTGGTGGAGCCGCCTTTACGATCCGGACTCGGTGGCCCGCGACCGGGCGGTGAAGGCGGCGCTGCGGGGCCGGGGGCTGGAGGCGCGGAGCTTTCCCGGCTTTCTCTTGCACGAACCCTGGACGGTGCAGACCGGCCAGGGTGGCTGCTACCGGGTGTTCACGCCCTATTGGCGTGCGTTGCGCGCGCTGCCTGTGGCGAATTCGCTGCCGCCGCCGCGCGCCTTGGCGCCGCCGCCGCGCTGGCCGGGGAGCGAGGCGCTTGCGGATTGGCGGCTCGACCGCGCGATGGACCGGGGTGCGGCGGTGGTGCGGGCCCATCTTTGCCTCGGGGAGGTCGCTGCGGCGGACCGGCTGGCGGCGTTTCTCGCGGAGCGGATCGGCAGCTATGCGGCGCGGCGGGACTTTCCGGCCGAGGCCGCAGGATCCGGCCTCGCCGAGAACCTGGCACAGGGGGAGATCGGGCCGCGTCAGCTATGGAATGCCGGTATACTGGCTTTGGAGCAAGGTGTTACGGGGACCGAAACCTTCCTGCGCGAGCTTGCCTGGCGCGAGTTCTCCTATCATCTGCTGCATCATTTCCCGGAGCTCGGCACCCGGAACTGGCGGGCGGAGTGGGACGGCTTTCCCTGGCAGGGCGATAGCGAAGCGGCCGAGCGTTGGCGCCGGGGCATGACCGGGGAGCCGTTCGTCGATGCAGGGATGCGCGAGCTTTACGTCACCGGGCGGATGCACAACCGGCTGCGGATGGTGACCGCCTCCTATCTGACCAAGCACCTGCTGACCGACTGGCGGCTGGGCCTGGCCTGGTTCGAGGACTGCCTGATCGACTGGGACCCGGCGGCCAATGCGATGGGCTGGCAATGGGTAGCCGGCTCCGGCCCCGATGCCGCGCCCTATTTTCGCATCTTCAACCCGGCCTCGCAGGCGGAGAAATTCGACCCCGAGGGCGGTTATCGCCGGCGGTTCCTGGCCGAGTTCTCGGCGCCGCCGGGGCCGGAGGCACGGGCATTCTTCGCGGCCGCGCCACGCGCCTGGCGGCTCGATCCAGCGGCCGCCTATCCGGCACCTGTGGTGGGGCTGGCGGCCGGCCGGGCGCGGGCGCTTGCGGCCTATGCGCAACGCCGCGGCTGAGCCGGGGCGACGCGCTGCGGCGGGGCTTGCCTGGGGCGTGGGGCGGCGCTAGTCGGAGGGGGACCCCCGGACCAGGAAAGGAGCGCCCATGCCCACCGCCGCGAAGATCTTCGCCGCGATCTTCTTTTTCGGGCTGTGCTACCTGGCCGCCGAAGCGGTCAAGCCCTTCATGCCGCCCGACAGCCAGACCGGGTATATGTCGCTGATCTCGGCCGTGATCGGCGCGCCGGTCGGCTGGTATGTGTCCGGCGATCTGGCGGGGCGCGGCCTGCGGGCGGCGATCGGTACCGGCATGCGCAGCGCGATCACCGCGGTCATCCTGGCGCTGCTGTTCTTCAGCGGGCGCGAGATGATCCTGCGCTCGATCAATCACCGCTATCACGGCCCGACGGAGGCGCTGCAGGCGATGATGGGGTTGATGCTCGACTACGGCAAGCTGGTGCTCAATCCGCCGGTCGCACTGACCCTGCTGGGGGGGGGTGCGGTGGTCGGGCTCATGGTGGAATGGGTCAACCGGCGCTGGCGCTGAGATGACGGCGTTCTTTTTCTACGGCACGCTTTGCCATCCGCCGCTGCTGAGCGCGGTGCTGGGCCGCGAGGCGGTGCTGCAGCCGGCGGCGCTGGAGGATCACGCCAGCTATTGGGCGGCCGGTCAGGCCTTCCCGCTGATCCGGGAAGAGCGGGGCGGCCGGGCGCTTGGTGTGCTGGCCGAGGGGCTCAGTGCAGAAGAGGTGGCGCGGCTCGACTATTACGAGGCGGGCTTTGCCTATGCGACGCGCGACGTGGCGGTAGAGGCCGACGGCCGCCGGGTGAGCGCGCGGGTCTATTTCCCCGATCCCGGGGCGCATGAGCCGGGTCCGGCCTGGGATCTGGCCGACTGGGCGGCGCGCCATGGGGCGGCGGCGAGCCAGGCGGCGGCGCATTTCATGGGCGGCTTCGGCCGGATCCCGCAGGCCGAGGCGCATCGCCGCTACCATGCGACGCTGGCGGCGGCCGGGGCGGCCGTGCGGGCGCAGGCGGCGCCGCCGACAGAGCTGCGCCGGCGGGCCGCGCCCGACGACCTCGCGGTGCTGGCGGCCGAAGAGCCCTATGCGCGGTTCTTTGCGGTGCGGGAATACGATCTGGTGCATCGCCGGTTCGACGGCGACATGAGCGCGCCGCTGCATCGCGCGGTGTTTTCCTCGGGCGATGCGGCGGTGGTTCTGCCCTATGACCCGGCGCGCGACCGGGTGCTGCTGATCGAGCAGTTCCGCGCCGGCCCCTTCGGGCGCGGTGATCCGCAGCCCTGGACGCTGGAGGCCGTGGCCGGTCGCATCGATCCCGGCGAGACGCCCGAGGAGGCGGCGCGGCGCGAGGCGATGGAGGAGGCCGGGCTGGTGCTCGGCCGGCTGGAGCGGGCAGGGGAGTACTATCCCTCGCCCGGGATGCTGGCCGAATATCTCTACACCTTCGTCGGTCTGGCCGATCTGCCCGACGCGGCGGCGGGGTTCGGCGGCCTGCACGAGGAGCAGGAAGACATCCGCGTCCATATCCTGCCGTTCCCGCGACTGATGGAACTGGTCGCGAGCGGCGAGGTGCAGGCGGGCCCGCTGTTGATCGCGACCTATTGGCTGGCCCTGAACCGCGAGCGGATTAGGTTGCAGGCGGCGGCCGGCTGAGCGGCATTGAGCCCGGTTGAGTTCGCTGCAGGTGCCGCCTATCAAGGGGCGAAGAGAGGGCTGACCATGACCATTCGTAAAGATCTCGCCGAGGCGATCGGGAATACGCCGTTGATCCGGCTGAGGAAAGCCAGCGAGATGACCGGCTGCGAGATCCTCGGCAAGGCGGAGTTTCTCAACCCCGGCCAGTCGGTGAAGGACCGCGCGGCGCTCTACATCATCCGCGACGCGGTGGCCAAGGGTCAGCTGCAGCCCGGCGGCACGATCGTCGAGGGCACCGCCGGCAACACCGGCATCGGGCTTGCGCTGGTGGGTGCCTCGATGGGTTTTCGCACCGTCATCGTCATCCCCGAGACCCAGAGCCAGGAAAAGAAGGACATGATCCGCCTGGCGGGGGCCGAACTCGTCCAGGTGCCGGCGGCGCCCTACAAAAATCCCAACAACTACGTGCGCTATTCCGGCCGGCTCGCCGAGGCGCTGGCCAAGACCGAGGCACGCGGGGCAATCTGGGCCAATCAATTCGACAACGTGGCCAACCGGCAGGCGCATATCGAAACGACGGGGCCAGAGATCTGGGCGCAGACAGGCGGCAAGGTCGACGGCTTCGTCTGCGCCGTTGGCTCGGGCGGGACGCTGGCCGGGATCGCCATGGCGCTGCAGCCGAAGGGCGTGAAGATCGGCCTGGCGGACCCGGAGGGCGCGGCGCTCTACAGCTATTACACCTCGGGCGTGTTCGAGAGCCCGGGCTCGTCGATCACGGAGGGCATCGGCCAGGGGCGGATCACCGCCAACCTGGAAGGGTTCCGGCCCGACATGGCCTGGCGTATCCCGGACAGCGAGGCGCTGCCGATCATCTTCGATCTGCTCAGCGAGGAGGGTCTCTGCCTCGGCGGCTCATCGGGGATCAACGTCGCCGGCGCGATCCGCATGGCGCGGGAAATGGGGCCGGGCCACACCATCGTCACCGTGCTGTGCGACTACGGCACGCGCTATCAGTCGAAGCTCTTCAACCCGGCCTTCCTGAAGGAGAAGGGCCTGCCGGCGCCGACCTGGCTCGATGCCGCGCCGCGGGCGCTGCCCGAGGTGTTCGAAGGGTGATGGGGCGGCTGGCATGGCTTCTGCGGGCTTTCGCGCTGCTCTTTGCGATGGCTGTCGCCGCGCCGGTCCTGCTGGCCCCGCCGGCTTCGGCGCAGAGCCAGGACCAGCAGACCGCGCCCGATTATAGCGCCTGGGAGACCTTCGCCAGCCGTGCCGAGGCGGTGGTGGCCAATCCGCATGCGACCGGGCTCGCGCTCGATCTGCTACGCCGCCAGGTGGTGGCCTGGCGCAGCCAGTTCCAGGCGGCCCAGAGCGCCAACAAGACCCGGATCGCCACCCTGCAGCAGCAGATCCAGGCGCTGGGTCCCTTGCCCGAGGCAGGCGCCACCGAGGCGCCGGAAATCGCCCAGCGGCGCAAGGAGTTGAACGATCAGTTGGCCAAGCTGCAAGCGCCGGGGCTGGCGGCGGACGAGGCCTATAGCCGGGCCGACGGCATCGTGCGCGAGATCGACAATCTGGTGCGCGCGCGCCAGACGGCGGCGCTGATGCACCTCGGCCCGTCGCCGGTCAACCCGGCCAACTGGCCGGCCGGTCTGGGCCTGATCTCCAGCACGGCCGCCACCGTCTGGCGCGAGATCGCCGATGCCTGGTCGATCGAATACCGGCGCACCGAGCTCGGCTCCAACCTGCCGCTGATCCTGGGTTATCTGATCTTCGCGGGGATCCTGCTCGGCCGCGGCCGACGCTGGGTCGAGCGGCTGACCCAGCGGTTCATGGATCGCCTGTCGGCGCATGGCCAGGCCGTGCTGGGGCTTCTGACCTCGTTGCTGCAGGCGAGCTTGCCGATGC
The DNA here is from genome assembly GCA_021813645.1 of Pseudomonadota bacterium. Taxonomy (GTDB): domain Bacteria; phylum Pseudomonadota; class Alphaproteobacteria; order Rhodobacterales; family Rhodobacteraceae; genus Solirhodobacter. The sequence continues at coordinate 10,401 of JAKAJW010000030.1, forward strand.
TGGGGGTGGTTGCGCTGATCCAGGCAATCGGGGCGACCGGGTTGATCGGCCTGACCGGGCAGAGCATCCTGGCCGTGCTGCGGGTGATGGGGGTCGAGGTCTTCGCGGCGCTGTGGCTGGGCGGCCAGATCTTTCCGCGGCCGGCCTCGGGGCCGGCACTGCTCGACCTGCCGCCGGAGCGCCAGGCCGAGGGGCGGTTGCATGCCGGGATTCTGGGCCTGCTCTTCGCGCTCGATCTGCTGCGACGGGCGGCGTTTCGCGCCGGGCCGGCGAACGAGGCGGCCGATGCGGTCCTGAGCTTTCCGATCCTGGCGCTGGCGGGGCTGTCGCTGTTCCGCATCGGGCTTCTGCTGCGGCGGCATCTGGGCACCAGCGCCCCGGAGGACGAGCGCGCGAGCTACAGCCACCGCCTGCTGGGCACGCTCGGCCGGGGGCTGATGATCGTGGCGCTCGCCGCGCCGCTGTTCGGCGCCGTCGGCTATATCGCCGCGGCTTCCGCCGTCATCTTTCCCTCGGCGCTGTCCCTGGCACTGATCGCGATCCTCGTGCTGGTCCAGCGGCTGATCGACACGATCTACCATTGGGCTACGAAGCTGCCCGACGGGGAGGAAAGCGGCCTGGTGCCGGTTCTGTTCGGCTTCGCCCTGAGCTTGCTGTCGCTGCCGATCTTCGCCCTGATCTGGGGCGCGCGGAGTTCCGATCTGGCCGAGCTCTGGAGCCGCTTCGCGCAGGGCTTCTCGATCGGCACGACGCATATCTCGCCGGCCAACTTCCTGACCTTCGTGGTGCTCTTCGCGGTCGGCTACGGTATCACCCGGCTGCTGCAAGGGGCACTGAAGACGGCGATCTTGCCGAAGACGCGGATCGACACCGGCGGGCAGAACGCGATCGCGGTCGGCGTGGGCTACCTCGGCCTGGTGGTGTCGGCCCTGGTCGCCATCACCGGGGCGGGCATCGACCTGTCCGGGCTTGCCATCGTCGCCGGCGCGCTGTCGGTCGGCATCGGCTTCGGTCTGCAGAACATCGTGTCGAACTTCGTTTCGGGCATCATCCTCTTGATCGAGCGGCCGGTGGCGGAGGGCGATTGGATCGAGGCGGGTGGGGTGCAGGGCACGGTGCGCTCGATCTCCGTCCGCTCGACCCGGATCGAGACCTTCGACCGGGCCGATGTGATCGTGCCGAACTCGAACCTGATCACCGGCACCGTCACCAACATGACGAAATACAGCCGGGTCGGCCGCCTGATCGTGCCGGTGGGCGTCGCCTATGGCACCGACACCCGGCGGGTCGATCGCATCCTGCACGAGATCGCCGAGGCGCAGCCACTCGTCGTGCTGAATCCCAAGCCGCAGGTGGTGTTCCAGGGCTTTGGCGCGGATTCGCTGAATTTCGAAATCCGGGTGATCCTGCGCGACGTGAACTTCGTGCTCGACGTGCGCAACGAGATGAACCACCAGATCGCCGAACGCTTTGCCGAGGAGGGGATCGAGATCCCCTTTGCGCAACGCGACATCTGGCTGCGCAACCCCGAAGCGCTGCGCGGCGCGCTGCC
>JAKAJW010000229.1 GCA_021813645.1 Pseudomonadota bacterium
GCGCGTCCAGCACCGGCAGGCGAAGCGGCCCGCTGCGGCCGGTCTCCGCCCGACCCGCCGCGCAGGCCTCGGCGATATGCGCCAGCGTGTTGGCCCCGGTGTCGGGCTGGCCCGCGTTGGAATAGGCCGCGGCATCCGGCGCGCCGCCGATGCCCACCGAATCCATCACGATCAGAAAGGCCCGTGCCATCAGCCGATCCTTTCCCAGATCAAGGGCGGATCCTCGACCGGCGCCTCCGACAGGGTGAAGGCGGCGCGCACCGCCCGTTCCGCCGCATCGGCATCCGCCTCGCTCGCCGCATGGATGAGCGCCAACGGCAGCTCGGGCGAGACATGTTCGCCGATCCCGGCGATCTCGGCCAGGCCGACCGAGGGATTGATCCGCTCGCCCTCGCGGTGCCGGCCGCCGCCCAGCTCCACCACTGCCAGCCCCAGCGCCTCGCCGTCGATCGTGGCGACATAGCCCTCCGCCGGGGCGGCCACTTCGCGCACCACCGGCGCCGCCGGCAGCCGGTCGGGCCAGCGTTCGACGAAATCGGCCGGCCCGCCGAGCGCCGCCACCATCTCGCCGAACACCTCCGCCGCACGCCCCGATTCCAGCGCCTGGGCGATCCGCGCCTCGCCGTCGTCGGCATCCTCGGCCAGCCCGCCCAGCGCCAGCGCCTCGCCGCCCAGCGCCACCGTCAGATCCCAGAGCGCGGCATTGACCGAGGTGCCGGTCAGCGTCTCCATCACCTCGATCACCTCCAGCGCATTGCCCGCCGCGGCGGCCAGCGGCTGGCTCATGTCGGTGACCAGCGCCCGCGTCATGCAGCCCGCCCCCTGGGCGGTGGCGACCAGGGCGCGCGCCAGCGCCTCCGCCTCGGCCTTCGACTTCATGAAGGCGCCAGAGCCGAGCTTGACGTCGAGCACCAGCCCCTCAAGCCCGGCCGCCAGCTTCTTCGACAGGATCGAGGCGGTGATGAGGTCGATCGATTCCACCGTCCCGGTCACATCGCGGATCGCGTAAAGCCGGCGGTCGGCCGGCGCCACGTCGGCATTGGCGGCCACGATGGCACAGCCGATATCGCCCACGATCTTGCGCAGCCGCTCGGTCGTCACATCGGCGCGGAAGCCAGGGATCGCCTCCAGCTTGTCCAGCGTGCCGCCGGTATGGCCCAGGCCGCGGCCCGAGATCATCGGCACGAAGGCGCCGCAGGCGGCCAGCGCCGGCGCCAGCAAGAGCGAGGTGCAATCGCCGATTCCGCCGGTCGAATGCTTGTCCAGCACCGGCCCCGGCAGATCCCAGTCAAGCACCTCGCCGGAATCGCGCATCGCGCGGGTCAGCGCGACCCGGCCCGCCTCGCCCAGCCCCTTCAGGCAGACCGCCATGGCGAAGGCTCCGGCCTGGGCATCGGTCACCTCGCCCGAGGCCAGGCCCTTGGCGAACCAGGCCAGCTCCTCGGCACTCGGCCGGCGACCTTGGCGCAAGGCGGCATTGATGGCGCGCGCGTCCATTCAGGCGCGATCCATATGGGCCGGCGCGAAGGCGCCGGGCAGCAGGTCGGCCACCGTCATGCGGATCGACTGGCCATCGGTGGTGGCCAGCGTCACCGGCACCGAAGGCTCGGCGAATTCGGCGATTTTCTGGCGGCAGCCGCCGCAGGGCGGCACCGGCGCCGGGCTGTCGGCGATCACCACCAGCTCGGCGATCCGGCTGTCGCCCGCGGCGATCATCGCGGCGATGGCGCCGGCCTCGGCGCAGGTGCCCTCGGGATAGGCGACATTCTCGACGTTGCAGCCGACATGGACATGGCCGGCGGTGGAGCGCAGCGCGGCCCCGACCTTGAAGCGGGAATACGGGGCATAGGCGTTGTCGCGCACCTTCGTCGCAGCGTCGAGCAGGGTCATCCAGGCCTCCAGGGTTTCGCGGCAGTCTGCGGAAAGCCACGGGGGGGTTCAAGCCCCCGCTCGGCGGCGGCGGCCGTCGTCACCACCCCAAGGGCGGGGCCGGCGCCCTGCCTTATGGGAAGCCGCGGGCGCGGAAACAAGGGGTTGTGTTCCGCGCCCGCTGCGGCAAACGTGGCGCCAAGGGTTCGGGAGGGCGCGATGAGCCAGGCGCAACAGACCAGGGTCTGCTTCATGGCGAGCGAGACGCCAGAGGCGCAGGCCGCGCTGAGCGATCTCACCGCGCGCTACGGTCAGTGTTCGCCCACCGAGGCGACGACGATCGTGGCGCTCGGCGGCGACGGCTTCATGCTGCAGACCCTGCACGCCACCGGCGACCTCGATCTGCCGGTCTACGGCATGAATTGCGGCACCATCGGCTTCCTGATGAACGAATACGCCCTCGACGGCCTGCCCGAACGGCTCGCCGCGGCCGAGGAAGCCGTCATCAGCCCACTCGCCATGCGCGCCGTCGATGCCGAGGGCAAGGGCCATCGCGCCCTCGCCTTCAACGAGGTCTCGCTGCTGCGGGCCGGCCCGCAGGCCGCCAAGCTGCGCATCCTGGTCGACGGCAAGGTGCGTATGCCCGAGCTGATCTGCGACGGCGCCCTGCTCTGCACCCCAGCCGGCTCGACCGCCTACAACTACTCGGCCCACGGCCCGATCCTGCCGATCGGCTCCGACGTGCTGGCGCTGACGGCGATGGCGGCCTACCGCCCCCGGCGCTGGCGCGGCGCCCTTCTGCCGAAGACGGCGGTGGTGCGCTTCGAAGTGCTCGAGGCCGAAAAGCGGCCAGTGATGGCCGATGCCGACGGCCGCTCGGTGCGCAACGTGATCTCGGTCGAGATCAAGAGCGAGCCGCGGCTGAGCCACCGCGTCCTGTTCGACCCCGGCCACGGGCTGGAGGAACGGATGTTCCGCGAACAGTTCACCTGATCAGCCGCCCTTCAGCCAGGCCTCCCGCTTGCGGTAGAGCGTCGAGGGCGAAACCCCCAGCACCCTCGCCGCCCGCGGCACCGAGCCGCCTTCGCGCGCGATGGTCGCCTCGATCAGCCGCTGTTCGGCCTCCGCCAGGGTCAGGCCCAGGAAACTCTCGATCCGCCCGCCATCGGGCGGCAAGGCCGAAGGCCTGGCGCCCGTTCCGCCCTCCAATCCGTCCCCCGGCGCCGCGTCCCAATCGGCCTGCATTCCGGCGGCCAGCTCGGCCCGCAGCTCGGGCGGCAGCATCTCGGCGCTGACCAGCTCGCCCTCGTGCAGCACCACCGCATTGCGCAGAACGTTCAGCATCTGCCGCACGTTGCCCGGCCAGGGCAGCCGCTGGAACAGCGCCGCCACCTCGGGCGACAGGCCCCGAAACGCGCGCCCTTCCTCGACCGAGAAGCGCGCCAGCGCCGCCTCGGCGATCGCCACCGCATCGCCGCCGCGGTCGCGCAGCGGCGGCATATGGATCGGCACCACATAGAGCCGGTAATACAGATCCTCGCGGAAGGTGCCGCGCCGCATCTCCTCCAGCGGATCGCGGTTCGAGGCGCAGATGATCCGCAGATCCACCTTGTGCGGCCGGTTGGCGCCGAGCGGCTGCACGCTCGAGGTTTCGAGAAAGCGCAACAGCTTGCTTTGCAGCGCCAGGTCCATCTCGCAGACCTCGTCGAGAAACAGCGTCCCGCCGTCGGCCGCCATGGCCGCCCCGTCCTTGTCGGAAATCGCCCCCGCGAAGGCGCCCTTGAGATGGCCGAACACCTCCGATTCCAGCCGGTCGCGCGGGATCGCGCCACAGTTCAGCGCGATGAACGGGCCGGCTGCGCGCGGCGAGGCCTCATGCACCATCCGCGCGCAAAGCCCCTTGCCGGTGCCGCTCTCGCCGGTGATGAACACCGTGGCCATCGAGCGCGCGACCGAGGCGACCTTGGCCATCACCGCCCGCATCGCCGGCGAGCCACCAACCGCGTCGATCCGCGCCGGCGGCTCAGCGCCGGCTTCCGGCGTCGCGTCGCGCGCCGCATTGGCCACCGCCGCCAGGAAGCGGGCATCGTCGAACGGCTTGACCAGGAACTCGAAGGCGCCGCCTCGCATCGCCTCGACCGCCTTGTTGATCGAGCCATGCGCCGTGATGACGATCACCGCCGTCTCCGGCCGCAGCTGCAGCATCTCGGCCATCAGTTCCAGCCCGTCGCGATCCGGCAGCATCAGGTCGAGCAGCACAACCGCCGGCGCCAGATCGCGGAACAGCTGCAGCCCCTCCTCCGCGGTCTCGGCCGAACGCACGTCATGGCCGGCATTGCGCAGGATCGACTCATAGAGCAGCCGCAGCGAAGGCGTGTCGTCGATCAGCAGAAGCGGTGCGCTCATCGCTGCGTCCCGGTCATCGCTGCGCCCCGAGCGGCACCGGAACCCGGCCGGAGATGAAATGGATCAGATCGTCGAGCAGCGCCATCACCTCCGGCCCCAGTTCGCGCACCGCGACCAGCGCATGGCGATGCGCGGCGCCGTTCAGCCGCTGGGCGGCCTGCATCAACCGCTCCGCCCCGACCGCGCCGGAGACGGCGATCAGCACATGGGTCTGGGCGCAGATCTGGGCGAAGTCGGGCGTCTCGCAGCCCTGCACCAGCCCGCGCTCGACGGCCCGCAGATCCGACAGAAGCCGGGCCAGCAGCTCGTCCCGCCCCGCCGGCCCGGCGATGTCCAACAGCTTCTCGAACCGGCCCACGTCCAGCGCCTGCGGCGGCGCTTCGGCCGGCGCCGCCGCCTCGGCCGGCCCCCGCGCGCGCTCCAACAGCGCGGCGATGGCGGCGCCGAAGGTGTCGATCCCGCCGAACGGCTTGGCCAGGATGCTGTCGGCGCCGGCGGCAAGGATCGCCTCGCGGTTGGCCCGCAGCGTATAGGCGGTCACCGCCAGGATCGGCATCCGCGCGTGCCGCCCGCCGCCCGCCCGGATCGCCCGCATCACCTCGATGCCCGACAGCCGCGGCATCTCGATATCGATCAGCGCCAGGTCGAAGGCCCCGCTCTCCAGCCGGTTCAGCGCCTCGAGTCCGTCTTGGGCCAGCGCCACTTCGGCGCCGAGCGCGGTCAGCATCTGGCGGATCAGCATCTGGTTCAGGTCGCTGTCCTCGGCCACCAGCACTTTCATCTGACTGAGGTCGGGCAGCCCCGGCTCGACCTCCGGCGCCCCGACCTCGGGCGACCAGGCGGCCTGCGGCAGGCACAGCGTGGCCTCCGCGCCGCCGGCCTCCCGGTTGTGCATGATGAGCCGCCCGCCCAGCCGGGCCGCCATCTCGACGGCGATCTGCAAGCCCAGCCCGCAGCCCGGCTTGGCGGTCCGGTCGGTCCCCTCGCGACAGCCCGGCCTGGCGGGCGGCTCGAAGCCCGGCCCATCGTCGCGGACGGCGAAGCACAGGGTCGCATCCGCGGTCAGCGTCACCGCCATCTCGATGCCGCCCCGGTCGGTGTATTTCACCGCATTCGACAGCAGGTTCGACAGGATGCGCTCCAGCGCGATGCGGTCGAGCCGGATCATCCGCGGCAGGTCGGCGGCCGGGCGCAGCGCGAAATCCAGCCCCTTTTCGCGCGCCCGCCCAGCCCAGCGCAGCTCGACGTCACGCAGCAACCGGGACAGCGCCATACTGGCCGGGGCCGATCCGGCCACCTCTTCGCCGACCATGCCGGCCAGGGCATCCTCGAGCAGCCGCGCCAGCACCTCGGAGGCCGCCCGCACCCGTTCGAACTGCGATCGCGGCCCCTCTTCCAGTCGCGCGGCATCGATCAGGCGCAGGCCGCCGACGATATCGGACACCGCGGCGCGCAGGTCATGGCCAAGCAGCGCAAGCCTCGCGCCTTCGGCCTCCGCCCCTTCGGCGGACAGAAGATCAGGTCTGGCAGTCAGTCCGACGGGCTCTCGTGGCACCGGTTCTCTCGTTGCTCGGCTCCTCCGAAGGCCACTCTAGCAAGGAATTCCGCCACGCCAACCATGGCCGTGCCCGGCGCGGCAAAATGCGCCCGGCCGCCGGCCGCAGCCTAGTCTTCTGCATAGCCGAGCCGCTGCAGCGCCCCGCGGATCTCATCCAGGATCGCCGGATCGTCGATCGTCGCCGGCATCTTGAAAGCCTCGCCATCGGCGATCTTCACCATCGTCGCGCGCAGGATCTTGCCCGAGCGGGTCTTCGGCAGCCGGTCCACCACACAGGCCAGCTTGAAAGCGGCGACCGGGCCGATCTGGTCGCGCACCCGCCCGATCACCTCTTCGACGATCTCGCCATGCGGCCGGTTGCAGCCCTTGTTGAGGCACAGGAGCCCGAGCGGCAACTGGCCCTTCAGCGCGTCGGCGACCCCGATCACCGCGCATTCGGCCACGTCCGGGTGGGAGGCCAGCACCTCCTCCATCGCGCCGGTCGACAGCCGGTGGCCGGCGACGTTGATCACGTCGTCGGTGCGCGCCATGATGTAGACATAGCCATCCGCGTCGACATAGCCCGCGTCGCCGGTCTCGTAATAGCCGGGGAAATGCGTCAGGTAGCTCTTGCGGAACCGCTCCTCGGCGTTCCACAGCGTCGGCAGGGTGCCGGGCGGCAAGGGCAGCTTCACCGCGATGGCGCCCAGCGTGTCGGGGCCGACCGGGTGGCCGCCCTCGTCGAGCACCTGGATGTCGTAGCCCGGCATGGCGACCGAGGGCGAGCCGATCTTCACCGGCAGCGCCTCGATCCCGAGCGGGTTGGCGGCGATCGGCCAGCCGGTCTCGGTCTGCCACCAATGGTCGATCACCGGCACCTTCAGCTTGGCCTGCGCCCATTCGATCGTCGCCGGGTCCGCCCGCTCGCCGGCCAGGTAGAGCGCGCGCAGGCTGCCCAGGTCGTATTGCGCCAGAAGCCGGCCCTCGGGGTCCTCGCGCTTGATGGCGCGGAAGGCGGTCGGCGCGGTGAAGAAGCTCGCCACCTTGTGATCGCGGATCACCCGCCAGAAGGTGCCGGCGTCGGGGGTGCCGACCGGCTTGCCCTCGAACACCACCGTGGTGTTGCCGTGGATCAGCGGCGCGTAGCAGATGTAGCTGTGGCCGACGACCCAGCCGACATCGGAGGCGGCCCAGAACACCTCGCCGGGGTTCACGCCGTAGATGTTCTTCATCGTCCAGTTCAGCGCCACCAGATGGCCGGCGGTCGGCCGCACCACGCCCTTGGGCTGGCCGGTGGTGCCCGAGGTATAGAGGATATAGGCTGGATGGTCGCCCTCCACCGGCACGCAATCGGCCGGCGGCGTGCCGTATTGGAACGAATGCCAGCCGAAGTCGCGCCCCTCGACCATCTTCGCCACCTCCTGCTCGCGCTGCAGGATCACGCAGAACTCGGGCTTGTGGCTGGCCTGCTCGATCGCGGCGTCGAGCAGCGGCTTGTAATGCACCACCCGCCCCGGCTCGATGCCGCAGGAGGCGGCGAGGATCGCCTTCGGCTTGGCGTCGTCGATCCGCACGGCGAGCTCATGCGCCGCGAAACCGCCGAAGACCACGGAATGGATCGCGCCGAGCCGGGCGCAGGCCAGCATCGCCTCCAGCGCCTCGGGCACCATCGGCATGTAGATGATGACCCGGTCGCCCTTCTCGACCCCCTTGGCGCGCAGTGCGCCGGCCAGCGAGGCGACTCGGTTGCGCAGCTCGGAATAGGTGATCTTGTGGGTGGTGCCGGTCACCGGGCTGTCGTGGATGATGGCATATTGCGGGCCGCGGCCGGCCAGCACATGCCGGTCAACCGCGTTCCAGCAGGCGTTCACCAGGCCATCCTTGAACCATTCGAAAAGCGGCGCCTGCTCGGCGAATAGCGCGCGCGAGGGCTTCTTCACCCAGTCGATGGCCTCGGCGGCCTGCATCCAGAAGGCTTCCGGATCCGCCTTCCAGGCGGCGTAGACGTCTGCGTATGCCATGGCATGCCCCTCCCCGAGCTTGTCGTTTGTTACGACCAGCCCCACCAAGAGGCAAGATTGTTACGCCGCCGCTGCGGCGGTTTGTCCTGCGCCGGCCCGGCGGGCCGCCTTATGCCATGGTTCGGCCCGGGCCGAACCGTTGCCGTCGCGCGCCGGTTAGGATCGGGGCCCAGCGAAAGGACAGCCGCCATGAATACCCCGACCGCCGCACCACGGCCCGAACGGATCGCGATCGCCCCCTCAATCCTCTATTTCGGCACGCCGGTCGTGCTGATCGTCACCCGCAACCCCGATGGCAGTGCCAATATCACGCCGATGTCTTCGGCCTGGGCGCTCGGCCAACGCGTCGTGCTGGGGCTGCTGGCCTCCGGCCAGGGCGCCGCCAACTTGCGGCGCGAGGGCGACTGCACCCTCAACATCGCCTCCGCCGCGCTCTGGCCGCAGGTGGAGCGGATCGCCGCCGTCACCGGCGCCGCTCCGGTGCCGGCGGAAAAGGCGGCGATGGGCTTCCGCCATGCCGCCGACAAATTCGCCCTCGGCGGCTTCGCCCCGGTCCCCTCCGATCTGGTCGCGCCGCCCTGCATCGCCGACTGCCCGCTGCAGTTCGAGGCGCGCCTGGCCGCCTGCCACCCGGCCGGAGCGGGACCGGCGGAGATCCTGACGTTCGAGCTCGACGTGCTGCGCGTCCATGCCCACCGCGAGATCGTCATCCCCGGCACCCAGCACATCGACACCGCGCGCTGGGATCCGTTGTTCTACGTCTTCCGCCACTACTTCGGCCAGGCCCGCGACCTCGGCCGCACCTGGCGCGCCGAGGCCTAGCTGTATTTCGCCACCGGCGTGCCGGCGATGGCGGCGACGTTCAACAGGCCGCGGGTGGTGATCGCCGGGGTGACGATATGGGCCCGGTTGCCCATCCCCATCAGGATCGGCCCGACCTCCAGCCCGTTCGCCTTCATCCGCAGGATGTTGCGCACGCCGCTCGCCGCATCGGTGTTGGCGAAGACCAGCACATTGGCGCCGCCCTCGAACCGGGCATTGGGGAAGACCCGCGCCCGCTGCTCGGGGTCGAGCGCGGCGTCGATCGGCATTTCGCCCTCGAAGGCGAAATCCGGCTCCAGCGCGTCGAGCCGCTCCATCGCCGCCCGCATCCGGCTGCCGGAGGAATTGTCCAGATTGCCGAATTGCGAATGCGAGCACAGCGCGATCTTCGGCACCACCCCGAAGCGGCGCACATGCCGCGCCGCGCCGATCACCGTATCGGCGATCTGCTCCGGCGTCGGCTCGGAATTGATCTGGGTGTCGGCGATGAACAGCGGCCCATCCTCCAGGATCATCAGGCTGAGCGCGCCGACCGGCCGCAGCCCGCCGCGCGCCAGCACCTGGCGGACGTAGTTGAGATGCCAGAGGTATTGGCCGAAGGTGCCGCAGATCAGGCTGTCGGCCTCCTCGCGATGCACCATCACCGCCGCGATCGCGGTGGCATTGGTCCGCATCACCGCCCGGGCGATGTCGGGCGTCACCCCGCGGCGCTGCATCAACTCGTGATAGGTGCCCCAGTAGTCGCGGTAGCGCGGGTCGTTCTCCGGGTTCACCAGCTCGAAATCGCGCCCCGGCCGGATCGGCAGGCCGGCCCGTTCGCAGCGCCGTTCCACCACCTCGGGCCGGCCGATCAGGATCGGCACCACCGAGGTCTCCTCGATCATCGCATTGGCCGCGCGCAGCACTCGCTCGTCCTCGCCCTCGGCGAAGACGATCCGCCGTTGGGCGGAATTGGCGGCCTCGAACACCGGCCGCATCAGCATGGCCGAGCGGAACACCGAGCCGTCGAGCGTCTCCTTGTAGGCGGCCGGGTCGGCCAGCGGCCGGGTGGCGACACCGGTCTCCATCGCCGCCTTGGCCACGGCACAGGCGACGACGCCCATCAGCCGCGGGTCGAAGGGCTTCGGGATCAGGTAATCCGGCCCAAAGCTCAGCTGCTCGCCGAGATAGGCCGCCGCCGCCTCGGCCGAGGTGGTGGTGCGGGCCAGCGCGGCAATGCCCTCGATACAGGCCAGCTCCATCTCGTCGTTGATCGTCGTCGCGCCGACGTCCAGCGCGCCGCGGAAGATGAACGGGAAGCACAGCACGTTATTGACCTGGTTGGGATAGTCCGACCGGCCGGTGGCGATGATCGCGTCGGGCGCCACCGCGCGGGCCTCTTCCGGCATGATCTCGGGCACCGGGTTGGCCAGCGCGAAGATGATCGGCCGCGGCGCCATCTCGGCCACCATCTCGGGCGTCAGCACGCCCTTGCCGGACAAGCCCAGGAACAGATCCGCCCCGCCGATCACCTCGGCCAGCGTGCGCTTGTCGCTGGCCTGGGCGAAGGCCGCCTTCTCGGGGTTCATGTCCTCGCTGCGGCCGGCGTAGACCAGGCCGTGGATGTCGCACAGCCAGACGTTCTCGCGCTTCACGCCGAGCTTCAGCAGCATGTTGAGGCAGGCGATCCCCGCCGCGCCGCCGCCGGTGGAGACGACCTTGATCTCGTCGAACCGCTTGCCGGCCACCCGCAGCGCATTGGTCGCCGCCGCGCCGACCACGATCGCGGTGCCGTGCTGGTCGTCGTGGAACACCGGAATGTTCATCCGCTCGCGGCAGATCCGCTCGACGATGAAACAGTCCGGCGCCTTGATGTCCTCCAGGTTGATGGCGCCGAAGGTCGGCTCCAGCGCGCAGACCAGTTCGGCCAGCTTGACCGGATCGCTCTCCGCCAACTCGATGTCGAAACAGTCGATATTGGCGAATTTCTTGAACAGGACGGCCTTGCCCTCCATCACCGGCTTGGCCGCCAGCGCGCCGATATTGCCGAGCCCGAGCACGGCCGAGCCATTGGTGACCACGCCGACCAGATTGCCGCGCGACGTGTAGCGGTGGGCAGTTGCCGGATCGGCCTTCAGCTCCAGGCAGGCCTCGGCCACGCCGGGCGAATAGGCGCGGGCCAGATCGCGGCCGTTGGCCAAGGGCTTGGTGGCACGGATCTCCAGCTTCCCAGGCTTCGGAAACTCGTGATAGTCGAGCGCCGCCTGCCGCGAATTCTCATGCCGAGCCTCGTCCATCGAGCCCTCCCGCCCGTATTGTTTAACGTTAAACTATCTCCCACCCCTCCCGGATAGACCCGGAGCCGCGGCAGATTCAAGCGGAACTTGCATATCACCCCGCTTGGCCCCAGTCTCGCCCCGAGCATGGGGGGCCGCAAGATGTCCGACACCACGGCCGGCGGGACCGGCACCGAAACGCGCAGCGAAACGCGCGCCGAGATCCGATTGCCGACGCAGGAGCTGCGCGAAGACCTGCCGTTCTTCACCAAGGTGCTGAAGATGCGGCTCGACATGATCTACCCGGCCGACAACCCCGAGGTGGCGGTGTTCTCCGGCCACGGGCTGCGGCTGCGGGTGGAAAAGGGCGCGGCCGAGCCGCCCGGCACGCTCCGCATCCTGACCGAAGACCCCGACGGCTTCGCCGGCGGCCAGCGCCGGCTGGTCGCCCCGAACGGCACTCGGGTCGAGATCGAGCCGCTGAACCCGCCCTTGGTGCTGCCGCCGACCCAGCATGCCTTCGTCGTCCGCCGGCTTGCCGATCAGGCGCCCTGGATCATCGGCCGCGCCGGCATGCAGTATCGCGACCTGATCCCCACGCGGCTCGGCGGCTCGGTGATCGCCAGCCATATCCGCATCCCCGACGGCGGGCCGGTGCCCGACATGGTGCATTTCCACAAGGTCGGGTTTCAGCTGATCTTCTGCATCAAGGGCTGGGTCGACGTGCTCTACGAAGACCAGGGCGGCGCCCGCCGGCTGCATGCCGGCGACTGCTTCATCCAACCGCCCGAGATCCGCCACCGGGTGCTCGAGGCCTCCGACGGCATCGAGGTGATCGAGATCGGCGTGCCCGCCGAACACACCACCGAGATCGACC
>JAKAJW010000341.1 GCA_021813645.1 Pseudomonadota bacterium
GCTCGGTGTGCCCCTTTCGGCTTGGGCCGGTCATGCGATCGGCTGGCGCGCCACTTTCGGGCTGATCGGGATCGCGGTGATGGTTTTCGCGCTCCTGGTCGCAGCGTTTGTGAGGAATACGGGCCCGGGCCAGCCGGTGCGCCTGAGCCATCTCGTCGACGTCCTGATCCACCCCGCGACGGGTGCGGGGATTGCGGTCATGGCCCTTGAGATGGCGGGGGTGTTCGCGAGCTACACGATGATCACCCCGATGCTCGGGCAGCGCTTCGGTGCCGGTCCGGTGGCGATCTCGCTCGTCCTGTTGATCTACGGCACCGCGGGTGTTCTCGGAAACGTCTTGGTGCGCCGAATTGCGAAGGCCTTGACGGCCGACAGAGCGGTGCGTGGCGCGTTGGGGGGGCTTACCGCGATGTTCGCCGGCCTTGCGCTGATCCCGGCCAAGCTGCCTCTCGCCGTATTGCTGTTGATCTTCTGGGCGATGGCGAGCGACATCTTCATGCCCTCGCAACAGCGCCGGATGGTGGAACTGGCGCCTGAAGTCCGCGGCCTCGTTCTCGCCTTGAACTCCTCCGCCATTTACATTGGAATGGCCGTCGGGGCTTTCGCCGCCGGCAGTTTTCTACCGCTCACAGGGCTGCAGGGGCTCCCGCTCGTTTCGGTTGCGCTCCTCGTCCTGGCCCTCGCCGCCCTCGCACGCTCGCGCCGGGCCGCGGCGCGCGGAGCCAGGCTTTCCCCGGCGATCTGATCGCCGTCGCCCTCGCCGACATGGCTAACCTCTGGCGCTGAATCCCAACGGGCTTGGGGCTAGATGCCCTAGGGATCACCGATCGCGGGCGGCCCTCTTGCCTGCGGAAAGCTCAGCGAGGGTAGGGCCAGTCGTCGCGCGCGAGGGCGGCGATGGCTTCGGTGATGCGGGCGAAGCTGTCGCGGGCGCGCGCCACGCTGCACCGCGCGCGCAGGTAGCCGTGGACGAGGCCCTTTTCCAACACCCAATGCGCGCGCCCGCCCTCGGCCGAGATCAGGCCACAATAGGCGCGGGCGTCATCGGCCAGCGGATCGCATTCGGCGGAGAAAGCGACTGTGGGCGGCAGGCCCGCGAAGCTCGGCGCCCAGAGCGGGGCGGCACTCGGGTCGTCGGGTGGTTCCTCGCCGTTCGCGTAGCGGATGCGGGCGTAGAATTCGAGATCGTCGCGGCTCAGCAACGGCGCGGCTGCATGGGTCAGGGCCGAACCGCGGTCGCAGTCGCCGCCAAGGCTGGGGTAGATCAGGACCTGGCCTTTGAGCCGGGGCTCATCCTTCAGGGTTTGGGCAACTGCGGCGGAGAGATTGCCGCCGGCGCTGTCGCCGCTGAGGACGAGAGGGCCGGGGAAGGTCGCAAGCACGGCGCGGGTGGCGGCGAGGGCGTCGTCGAAGGCGGCCGGGTGAAGATGTTCCGGGGCGAGCCGATAATCCACCGCGATCAGACGGAAGCCAGTCGCGGCACAAAGCTCGGCGCAGATGTCGTCGTGGCTGTGCAGCCCGCCGAGCACGAAGCCGCCGCCGTGAAAATAGACGACGGTCGCGGCCGGCCCGGCTGCGGGGGTGTAGAGCCGACAAGCCACACCGCCGAGGCTTTGATCGCGGGCGGCGACGCCAGGGGGATGGCTGCGGAAGAAGGTCCGGCACATCGCATCATAGAATTCGCGCCGCCGGCCGATCGGAAGGGTGCCGGCTTCGGGTGGATAGCAGGCCTCGGTCTCGCGGATGAAGGCCCAGGTTTCGGCGTCGATCAGCTTGGCGTAGTCGGGGGGCGGCATGGCGGTTCCTGTCTGCGGTCGCGCGGCCGTTTTGGCCGGGACCGACCGAAATGAAAAGCGTCGGAAATGAAAAGGGCGCCGGCCGGGCCGACGCCAGTGTCCAGGAGTTCGGGACGGCGGCTCAGTCGTGCCACGTGCGGACCGGGCCGCAATCCATGTGCACGAAGTCAGAGCGCATGTATTTGCCGACGCCGCCAGCTTGGCAGGACCAGGCCGCGGAGTAGATTTGGGAAACCGTACGCGAGTTCAGCCGGAGGTCCGCCGCCTCGCCTTGGATATGAAGCGAATGTTTGGCAACGCCGCGGGAGTGCGACCGCAGCATGGCGTTGGTCTGCGGTGTGCGATAGCCGGAGAGCAGCATATAGGGCTCTGGCGTGTCGAGCAGGGCGTGGGTGGCGGCGATGATGTCGACGGTCTGCGGCGACATCACATGGATTTCGTCAACCCGCCAATCGCGCATGAAGTAGTTGATCTGGCTCAGGACCTCGGGAACGTATTTCCCATCGACCCAATAGATCGCATCGAGCGTTTCGCCGCTGCGGCCCGAATACATTCGGACGCGGCGGATGTCGCCGGCCCCGCGCAAGAAGCCGAATGCGTTTGCATAGGTAGGTGCAGCCGCAATGGTCGTGGCCGCGAAAGCGCGTAGAAGTCCGCGCCGCGAAAGCGCAACCGAAGTTGTGGATGTCATGCCTACTGCCTGTCCCGATCTAGAAAGGCCGTCTATTTGACGGTCTCGTTACGTCCATCCCCTGGCACGCTGCTTTTGTGCCACAGTAATTCACAATTCGAAACCGCCTGTTCGGCTTCTTTCAACGTCTTGGGTGTTATGAGCGGATTTTTGCTGAGTCGCGCACAACAGGTCGGCGACAGCGGGCCGAGCCGTGCAATGTGGCTTCACAAGATCCGGAGCAGGCGGAGTTGCGCGCAGGTGACAGCCAGGAGGCGGACCTTGGCCGGGAGTGGACTTCGGCGGATTTATTGCCCACAGATTGCAGATACGCAAAAGACCGGTGTGGGCCCCGGCAAAGCGCGGCGGCGCGGTCATGGCAGCGGGGCTCGATGGGCCGATGGGAGCGTGCGGTTGGGCGATTGGGTGCTGAGACAGATCGGTTATGGCGTCGGCGTGGCGCTTTTCGTTCTGCTGGCGACGGCGCAGGTCTCCGGTGCTGCGGATGCGCGGCCGATCGCGGCGGATCCGGCGAAGGTGGCGCCGGCGTCCGGTCTGCCACTGCAGGCCGTGGCACTTCAGAACGTGCCTGCCGAAGCCGGTCCGGCCGAGCTTTCCCCCTTCGTCCAAGCCTTGGTGGCCGCGATCGGCAACGACCGGCCGCTGGCGGCGTTCTACCAGGCGCGGGACTATCAGCCGATCTGGACGAATGCGGCCGATGCCGCACGGCGCCAGGCATTCTTTGAGGCACTGGCGGGCGCCGCGGATCAGGGGCTGCCAGCCGGGCGATACGATCTTCCGGGGATTATCGCCAAGCTGCGGGCTGCGAACACGGTGCGTGATCGCGCCGCGGCGGAAATAGCGCTGAGCAAGGACTTCCTGCAATATGCGCGCGACGCCGCCTCCGGGGTGCTGACGCCTGCGGACATCGCTCCTGGGATCGTGCGGGACATCGCGCGGCCGAAGCCCGAACAGACGCTGGACGCCTTGGCGACCGCGGCCGATCCGGCGGCCTTCCTGCGAGGTCTGTTGCCGCAGGCGCCGCAATATAACGAACTGCTGAAGGCCAAGCTGCGGCTGGAGCAGGAGGCCGCGGCCGATGCCTGGGGGCCGCCCGTCGCCGCCAAGTCGCTCAAGCCCGGCCAGACTGGGCCGGCGGTGGTGGCGCTGCGCGACAGGTTGATCGCGATGGGCTATCTCGCCCCGACGGCGACAGCGGACTACGACGCGGTGATTGCGGCGGCGGTGAGCCAGTTCCAGGCCGATCATGGCCTGCCGACCGATGGCGTCGCCGGGGCCGATACGATGTCGGAGGTCAACCTCCAGCCGGCCGACCGGCTGAAGTCGGTGATCGTTGCGATGGAACGCTGGCGCTGGATGCCGCGCGAGCTGGGCGAACGCTATGTCTGGGTGAACCTGCCCGATTTCGCCGCGCGGGTCTTCGTCGGCGGCAAGCAGGTCTTCGAGAGCCGTGCGGTAATCGGAAAGAACTCCAAGGACACCCGGACGCCCGAGTTTTCCAACGTCATGCGCTACATGGACGTGAACCCGACCTGGAACGTGCCGCGCTCGATCGTGACCAAGGAGTATCTGCCGCAGCTGCAGGCCGATCCAACTTCCGAAAGCCAGTTGCAACTGGTGGATTCACGGGGCCAGGTGGTCGACCGCAAATCGGTCGATTTCAGCCAATATGACGCCGACACCTTTCCCTATGAGTTGAAGCAGCCCCCTTCGGATGGCAATGCCCTGGGGTTGGTGAAATTCATGTTCCCGAACAAATACAATATCTATCTCCACGACACGCCGTCGAAATACCTCTTCAAGAACCACGTGCGGGCCTATAGCCATGGCTGCATCCGGCTGCAGCGGCCTTTCGATCTGGCCAACCTGCTGCTCGGCTGGCAAAGCGCGAGCCCGGAGGCAGAGTTCAAGACCGCGCTCGCCAAGAAAGTGGAAAGCGTGATCGACCTGAAAGAGCCGCTGCCGGTGCATCTGGTCTATTTCACCGCCTATCCCGACCTCGGCGGGCATATGCAGTATCGCCGCGATGTCTACGGTCGCGACGCCCGGCTTTTTGCCGCGCTGCAATCGGCTGGGGTGGCGCTGGGGGCGAAACCGAACTAAGCGGTGTACCGGGGGCGAAAGCCTCGGACCGGCGGAGCTATCATGAGCCACAAGATCGGCGAGATCGCAACGGCGCTTGGCGCGCGGGCGGAGGGCGAGTTGTCGCTTGCCGTCAGCGGCGCGGCCGAGCCCGGGCGCGCCGGGCCGGCTGATCTGGCCTTGGCGATGAGCCCGAAATATGCCCAGGCGCTGTCACAGGGGCAGGCGCGCGCTGCGCTGTTGTGGGAGGGCGCCGATTGGCGCGGGCTCGGTCTGGCGGCGGCGATCTTCGTGCCGCGGCCGCGGCTTGCCATGGCCGGGCTGACGCGCCTACTCGATCCCGGGCCCGAGATCGCACCCGGCATTCATGGCTCGGCGATCGTCGACCCATCGGCAGAAATCGGTGCCAGCGCGGCGATCGGTCCCTTCGTGGTGATCGGTCGGGGCGTGCGGATCGGTCCGGGGGCGCGGATCGCCGCGCATGTCTCGATTTCGGAAGAGGCGTCCATCGGAGCGGCGGCGCTGATCCTGCAGGGAGTCCGTATCGGCCCGCGGGTGGTCATCGGCGATCGGTTCATCGCACAGCCCGGCGCTGTGATTGGCGGCGATGGGTTCTCATTCGTCACCGAAACCACGTCTGGCGTCGAGGAGATCCGGCGCACGCTCGGCCAGCGTCAGGAGATCGTCGAGCAGGGATGGGTCCGGATCCATTCGCTCGGCTCGGTTCGGATCGGCGACGACGTTGAGATCGGTGCCAATTCGACGGTGGATCGCGGCACGATCCGTGACACCGAAGTGGGCTCCGGCACCAAGATCGACAACTTGGTTCATCTGGGGCACAACGTTGTGGTCGGTCGCGATGCGCTGCTCTGCGGGCAAGTCGGCGTCGCCGGGTCGGCGCGGATCGGCGATCGGGTGGTGCTGGCCGGGCAGGTCGGCGTCAATGACAACATCTTCGTCGGCGACGACGTGATCGCCGGCGGCGGGACGAAGATCTTCACCAACACGCCGGCAGGCCGGGTTATCTTGGGCTATCCGGCGATCAAAATGGAAAACCATGTCGAGGCCTACAAGGGCTTCCGCCGGCTGCCGCGGCTCTTCGCGCAGGTGGCGGAACTGCAAAAAGCGGTTTCCAAGCTCACGAAGTCCGACTAAATAGCCGCGGGTAAAAGACGGGGGCGATCGTGTCGACCGAGGTCAAGGATAGGGTGATCGCAATCATCGCGCAGCAGGCGGTGCTCGATGTGGTCGATGTGAAACCAGAGGCGACGCTGGAGAGCCTCGGCATCGACAGCCTGGGCTTGGTCGAGTCGATCTTCGCGATCGAAGAGGCCTTCGATATCACCGTCCCGTTCAACGCCAACGAGCCGACCGAGAACGCCGCCTTCGATATCTCCACCGTCGGTTCGATCATCACTGCCGTGGAAAGCCTCGTGGCCGAGCAGCAGGCATGAGGCGCGTCGTCATTACCGGCGCGGGGACGGTGAATGCGCTGGCCCGTGACGTCGCCGGGACCTTTTCCGCCTTCCGCGAGGGTCGCTGCGGCATCGGCGAGCTGGAAATCCAGGATGTCGACCGGCTGTCGATCAAGATCGGCGGTCAGGTCAAGGGCTGGGTCCCAGAGGACTACTTCAACCGCCAGCAGATCGTGCTCTACGATCGGTTCACCCAATTCACGCTGATCGCGGCAAAGCAGGCGCTTGCCCAGGCCGGGCTGAATTTCGACGGCCACCTGGGCTATGAGGCGGGCGTGGTGCTCGGCACGGCCGGCGGCGGTGTGAACACCTGGGATGAAAACTACCGGGTGGTCTACGAAGAGGGCAAGAACCGGGTCCATCCCTTCGTCGTGCCGAAGCTGATGAACAATGCCGCGGCGAGCCATCTGTCGATGGAGTTCAATCTGCGCGGGCCGTCGTTCACGGTTGCCACAGCCTGCGCCAGCTCGAACCACGCGATGGGGCTGGCGTTCCAGATGATCCGCACGGGCATGGCCAAGACCATCGTCACGGGCGGTTCCGAATCCATGCTCTGCTTCGGCGGCATCAAGGCCTGGGAAGGGCTGCGGGTGATGTCGAAGGACGCGTGCCGGCCGTTCAGCGCCAACCGCAACGGCATGGTTCAAGGTGAGGGCGCGGCGGTCTTCGTGTTCGAGGACTATGAGCATGCACGCGCGCGTGGCGCCGAGATCCTGGCGGAGATCGCCGGATTCGCGATGACGTCGGACGCTTCGGACATCGTCATGCCGTCCAAGCAGGGCGCGGCGCGGGCGATGGCCGGCGCGCTGCGCGATGCCGGGGTGAATGGCGACCAGGTGGGATATATCAACGCGCACGGCACCGGCACCGCGGCGAACGACAAGACTGAATGCGCGGCGGTGGCGGATGTCTTCGGCCATCACGCCGATCGGCTAATGATCTCGTCGACCAAGTCGATGCATGGGCATCTGATTGGCGGGACCGGCGCGGTGGAACTGCTGGCCTGCATCCTCGCCCTGCGCGAGGGGGTGATTGCGCCGACCATCGGCTATGAGGAGCCCGATCCGGAGTGCGCGCTGGACGTGGTTCCGAATGTGGCACGCGATGCGAAGGTGGATGTGGTCCTGTCCAACGCCTTCGCCTTTGGCGGCCTGAACGCGGTGCTGGCGCTGCGCCGGGTTTGACACGAAGGCGTCCCGAGAGCGCGCCTTCGTGTCGTTCTTATCCGAGGCTTAGTTCTTGGCGGCCGGGCCGACGCCAGGCAGGCGTGGCTTTTGGTCGGCGGCAGGGGGCGCTGCCGATGCGGCGCCCGGGTTGACGCCATGCTCTTTGTTCAGCTTGCTGACCGCGTCCAGGCCCTGAGAAAAGCCCTTCAGCGAGATCGTCAGTTGAACCGGCTGGTCAGGCGACTGGACCGAGGCGACATCAAGCAGGATCTTCTGCCCCTTCTTCATCGCGGCCAATTCGTCGGCGGTGAAGCCGACATTGGCGATGCAGCCCTGCGGCGCACAGAACAGGTAGGAATAGACCTTGGCCGGCAACGAATCGATTTGCAGCGTCACGCCGCGCGGCAGAAGCGTTTCCAGCGGCGTCACGACGGTGGCGCCGGCGACCGCCACCTGACCCGGGGCCAGGGCGGAGATGGCGAATTCGGCCACCGAGTTGCCGTTTGAATCCTTCAGCAGCTGGTAGAGTTGGCAGGGATCGTGGCCGCCGGGCGCACGCACGCAACGCTCTTCCCAATCGCCGGAGGTGCCGGCGCTGTAGGGCGTGCCAATGGCGTTTGTCGCCGCAGCGCCGACCGGCTGGCCGAGGTCGGGCGAGCCGGCCGGGGCCGGGGTGGAGGAGGTCTGCGCAAAGGCGGCCGGCGCCAGTGCGAGCGCAACAACGAGCGGCAGTGCCTTGGTGTGTTTGAGCATTTTATGATCCATCGGGTCGCGTGACGGTTTTGGCGAGTGCTCTACCACGCCGTGCGCAGGGTGTCAGGAGATATTTCGGCGGACCGGCCGGGACGCGCGCGGATTGTCGCCGCCGCAGGGGCTGGCTGTGCCGGCCCGGAGTTCACGGCCCATGCGAAAAGGGCCCGGCAAGGGGCCCTTTTCCTATATTTTCTCTCCCCGTCGGACTGGCCGACTTTTGCAACAGGGACGCTAAGGCGGAATAACGAATGCGTCAACTGGGAATCTGGACAGCCCTCGACCGCGATCGATCACAAAAAAGGCCGCACCGTTGCCGGTGCGGCCAGTCAGACAGGGAGGAAGTGACGTCCCGACCGAAATCCAATCCCGGGACAATTGGAGGGTGGCAGCAATTGGTTAAGTTTGTATTCTCGCCGGGGACGCCCCCGCGTTCCTCGCAGGCGTGGCAACACAATAGGGAGAAGTCATGGCGACCAGCATCTTTGTGGGTGGCGGCGGGGAGGGCTACGGCGTTCCGCAGGAGCTGTTGCTCAAGCTCGCCAATCGCCACGGGCTGATCGCCGGCGCGACCGGGACCGGCAAGACGGTGACGCTGCAAATCCTGGCGGAAGGCTTTTCGCGCCAGGGCGTGCCGGTGTTCATGGCCGATGTGAAGGGCGACCTGGCCGGGTTGGCGGTGGCGGGCTCGCCCGCCGGAAAGCTGCACGAGGCGTTCCTGAAACGGGCGGCGACGATCGGATTGACGGATTTCGGCTATGATGCCTTTCCGGTGACTTTCTGGGACGTCTTCGGTCAGAAGGGCCATCCGGTGCGGGCGACGGTGGCGGAGATGGGGCCGTTGTTGCTCGCCCGGCTGATGGGGCTTTCGGACGTGCAGGAGGGCGTGCTGAACATCGCCTTCCGGATCGCCGACGAAGAGGGGCTTGGCCTGCTGGATTTGAAGGACTTGCAGGCGCTGCTGGTCTTTATCGGCCAGAATGCGAGCGAGATCGGCCTGCGCTACGGCAATGTCGATAAGAGCTCGATCGGGGCGATCCAGCGGGGACTGTTGGTGCTGGAGAACCAGGGGGCGACCGGATTCTTCGGCGAGCCGGCGCTGGAATTGGCCGATCTGATGCGGGTCGATCCAGACGGGCGGGGCCGGATCAATATCCTTGCGGCCGACAAGCTGATGGCGGCGCCGCAGTTGTATGCCACCGTGTTGCTTTGGTTGCTGTCGGAGCTGTTCGAGCAATTGCCGGAAGTCGGCGATCCGGAGAAGCCGCGGCTGGTGTTCTTCTTCGACGAGGCGCATCTGCTGTTCGATGATGCGCCCAAGTCCTTGGTCGACAAGGTTGAACAGGTGGCGCGGCTGATCCGATCAAAGGGGGTGGGGGTATATTTCTGCACCCAGAACCCGGCCGATGTGCCCGACGACATCCTGGGCCAACTCGGCAATCGGGTGCAGCACGCGCTGCGCGCCTTCACCGCGAAGGACCAGCAGGATTTGCGGCGGGCGGCCCAGAACTACCGACCGAACCCGCGGTTTTCGGTAGAGGATGCGATCCGCGAGGTCGGCATAGGCGAGGCGGTCACCTCGTTCCTGCAAGCCAAGGGCGAGCCGGGGATGGTGGAGCGGACGCTGGTCCGGCCGCCGTCCTCGCAGATCGGCGCGATCGACGCGGCGGCGCGGGCGGCGGTGATGGCGGCCTCGCCGGTGCGGGGCAAATACGATCAGACGCTCGACCGCGAGAGCGCCTTCGAGAAGCTCCAGGCGCGGGCGCAGGGCGCCTCGACGGAGGCCGCGGCCGCGGTGGCCGAGGGCGCGCGCGAATACAATTCCGCCCGCCGCTATTCGGCGGAGGGCGGCGCGACCGCCCGCCAGCCCGCCAAGAAGCCCGCCCAGCGCGGCGACACGCTGACGACGGCCTTCGCCAAGAGCTTCGTGCGCACCTTGGGCTCGACCGCCAGCCGCGAGATCATCCGCGGCGTTCTCGGCGGCCTGTTCCGGGCGCGTTAGGAGCCGACGCGACGCATCGTGATCTGCCCGGCCCCGCGGGGCTCATGCAGCGGCATGGAGCCGCCGCCCAACCGTGCCCAACAGGGCGAGGCGGCTCCGCTTGCCGATGACGGTGAGGGGCGGCGGCGACCCAGGATCGGGATCAAGGGTGGGGTTCGGCAACGACTGGCTCCGGCGCTACGGGGGCAGTCTAGCGCGGCTGCGGCCGGTGTTGCCGAAAGCGCCAAGTCTGCGTGCGGTCAGAGCGGGCGGATCTTCAGCTTGGTGATGCGGTTCTCGCGCCGGGCCAAGACCTCGAAGCGGAAGCCGTGGAAGGAGAACACCTGGCCTTCGTTCGGGATCATCTGGGCTTCGTGGATGACGAGGCCGGCGACGGTATTGGCCTCGTCGTCCGGCAGCGACCAGTCCATCGCCCGGTTCAGGTCGCGGATCGACATCGCCCCCTCGACCAGATAGTCGCCCGAATCCGTTGGCCGGAGCGGATGATCGATGTCCGTGTCGAACTCGTCGTTGATCTGGCCGACGATCTCCTCGAGGATGTCCTCCAGCGTGATCAGGCCGCGCAGGCTGCCGTATTCGTCCACCACCAGGGCGAAATGGCCGCGCCGGTGCAGGAACTGGCGCATCTGTTCGTCGAGCGGCGTGGTTTCCGGCACGAAATAGGGCTTCATGGCGATCTTCATGACGTCGAGCTGTTTCAGCGCCGCCAGCGAGCCTTCGGCGCCGCGAACCAGCCGGTCGACCTCGCGCAGGAGGTCCTTGGCGTGGACGACGCCGACCACGTTCTCGGGTTCGCCCTTGTAGGCCGGGATCCGGGTATAGGGCGAGGCGAGGCATTGCGTGATGATCTCGTCGGGATCGGCGTCGACGTTGATCATTTCGATCTGGCTGCGATGCCGCATGATCTCTTCGACCGTGCGGTCGGAGAGGTCGAGCGCGGCCAGAAGCCGGTCACGGTCTTCCTTTTCCACCGCGCCTTCGGAATGGCCGAGTGCGATGGCCCCGGCGATTTCCTCGCGCAGCGCGTGGATCTTGGAATCCGGATCGGTCTTGACGCCGAACAGCGCCAGGATCAGCCGCACGAACGCCCGCACCGCGCTGACCACGGGCGAGAGGGTCAGGATCACCAGCCGGACCAACGGCGCGGTGGCCGAGGCGGCTTTCTCGGGATTGGTGATGGCATAGGTCTTCGGCAGCACCTCGGCGAAGATCAGCACCAGCACCGTCATCACCAGGGTGGCCAGCGCGACGCCGGACTGGCCGAACAATCGGGTCAGGAGGGCGGTGGCGAGCGCGGCGGAGAGGATGTTCGCCACGTTGTTGCCGAGAAGCAGGGCGCCGATCAGCCGCTCGTTGTCTTCGGTGAGCTTCAGCGCCGTTTCGGCGCCTTTCGAGCCGCGGTCGGCCTGGCCGCGCAGCTTGCCGCGCGAAGCGGCGGTCAGCGCGGTCTCGGAGCCGGAGAAGAAGGCCGAGAGGGCAATCAGGGCCAGGATCGCCAGGGCGGTGATCCAGAGGGCGGCGTCATATGGGTTTTCGGCGGGCATGGCGTTGCTTGGATGAGGGGCTCACTGCCGTGTTATCGGCATCGGGGCGGCGCGTTTCAACCCTCGCGCCCGTCAGAACCCGTTTTGGCGAGCGGATGATGCGACAGCACCAGGTCGCGCAGGCGTTCGTCGAGCACATGGGTATAGATCTCGGTGGTCGAGATATCGGCATGGCCGAGCAGGGTCTGGATGGTTCGCAGGTCTGCACCATTGGCCAGAAGATGGGTGGCGAAGGCATGGCGCAGAACATGCGGCGTGACCTTTGCGGGATCGATCC
>JAKAJW010000120.1 GCA_021813645.1 Pseudomonadota bacterium
AGCAGTATTTTTCCGCCGAAAGCTGCACCGCGCGCTCCACCTTGGTCGGCGACAGGCCGTGGCCCTTCACGATGAAGTGCAGGTGGATCTTGGTGAAGACCTTCGGATCCTCCTCCGCCCGCTCGGCGGTGACGACGCATTCGCAATCCTCGATCGGCTCGCGGCCGCGCTGCAGAATCATCACCACGTCGATCGACGAGCAGCCGCCGGTGCCGATCAGCAGAAGCTCCATCGGCGAGGGGCCGAGCTTCGGCTGGCCCTCCGACGCCGCGCCGAGCACGATGGCGTGCCCCGACTCGGTATTGCCCACGAAGGTCTTGCCCTCGACCCATTTGATCCTTGCTTCCACGATGTAACCCCTAGGCTGACTTTGGGCGGATCATGCCGCGCCGCAGAGACGGGGGCAAGGCGTTGGCGGGCCGTTCTATTCGGTGCGCCCCTTCAGGCTTCGCACCAGCTCCGGCTGCAGGTCGAAATGCGCCAGCGCCGCCGTGATCACCTCCTCCGAAAGCACTGGCGGGTCGAGCGAGACGCCCTTGCCCAGCACCTCGACGATCCGCTCCAGCGCGGCGATCCTGGCATAGCGCTTGTCCTCGGCGGGGATCAGCGTCCAGGGCGCGAGAGCGGTCGAGGTGCGTTCGAACATCTCGTCGATCGCCAGCACGTAATCGTCCCATTTCGCCCGGTTGCGGAAATCCTCATAGGACAGCTTCCAGCGTTTCAGCGGATCGTGCAGCCGCTCCTCGAAGCGCCGCAACTGCTCCTGCGGCGACAGATGGAAGAACAGCTTGACCAGCCGGATGCCGTCGTCGCGCAGCGCGCGTTCGAAATCGTTGATCTCGCGATAGCCCGCCTGCCAGCGCTTCGCCGGCGTCAGCGCCTCTACCCGTTCCACCAGCACCCGGCCGTACCAGGACCGGTCGAAGGCCGAGATCGCCCCCGAGGGCGGCAGCCGTTCCATGAAGCGCAGCAGGAAATGGCGCTGCAGGTAGTAGTTGCGCGGCGCACCGATCGGCCAGACCTTGAAGCTGCGCGGGTCGAGCGCGGCGGAAAGCCGGCGGATCGTGCCGCCCTTGCCGGCCGCGTCCCAGCCCTCGAAGACGATGACGCCCTTTAGCCCGGCGCCCAGATAGGCCTGCTGGATGCGCGCCAGCTTGGCCTGCAGCTTGGCGAGCTTCTTCTGATAGCCCGCCTCGTCGAGCTTCAGCCGCAGATCGGCATCCGCCAGTCGCGGCGGCCGGTGCTTCTTGCTGGCCATGCAACCCCCGTTTCGCTCTTCCGGCCGGTTTAGAATGGCAGAGCCGGCCCTCCGGGCAAGGGGTAATGACCGACCGTGGAGGAAGGGTTAACTGCGTCTGTCACAGCGCCCGGTTGTGCGCGTCGAACCGGTGGATCGTCCCTTGAAGATCGTGCGTTGAAAGGAGCCCGAGATGCGCCGCCTTCTGCTCTGCCTGTCGCTCTTGCTGTCGCCGCTGCCCGCGCTGGCGGTTCACCTCAACTACGGCCCCTCCTGCAGCCAGGGCCAGGCGCAGCAGATCACTGCCGCCTTCACCCTGGCCGCGCAGCGCAGCCGCGCCAGCTTCCTCAAGCTGAACAAGGCCTGGCCCGAATGGTCGCAGCAGGAACAATGGACCTACAACTACTGGTTCGGGGCCGTGCAGAAAGACCGCATCGCCCGGGTCGGCGCGGTGCTCGACAGCATCCAGTCGCAGCTGAACAACCCCAAGGTCAGCTATGACGTGGCCTGCATGCTGCCCTACGACCCCAACACCCGCAACGGCTGCCAGCCCGGCGATTTCGCGGAATCGCTGGTCAACCAGCGCCATGCCCAAGAGGTGCTGTTCTGCGACGCTTTCTTCGGCACCGAGGCCGACGGCGGCTACGACTCGAAATGGGGCGTGGTCGCCCATGAGATCAGCCACACGGCGGCCAATACCGAAGACCATTCCTACTCGCCGGCCGAAGCCCGCAACCTGAGCCCGGCCAAGCAGGTCGACAACGCCGACAACTACGAATATTTCCTCGAGATGCTCTACATCTACGGCGTCCACTGACCGCTCAGACCGGAATCGCGGTGGTGCGGAACACGGTGCGCAGGGCGAAGGAGGAATGCATCTGCGCCACCCCCGGCAGCCGGGCCAGGTGCTGGCGGTGGATGCGGGCGAAATCCTCGGTGTCCTGCGCCACCACCTTCAAGAGATAGTCGGCGGTGCCGGCCATCAGATGGCATTCCAGCACGTCGGGGATCTTCTTGACCCCCTTCTCGAAGGCCTCCAGCACCTCGTCGGCCTGGCCCGACAGGGTGATCTCGACGAAGACGGTCGTGGTCCGCCCCATCAGCCGCTCGTCCAGCAGCGCCACGTAGTCGCGGATGTAGCCCTCCGCCTCCAGCCGCTGCACCCGGCGATGGCAGGCCGAGGGCGAGAGGTTCACCCGCTCCGACAATTCGGCGTTGGTCATCCGGCCGGCTTTCTGCAGGGCGGCCAGTATGCGGCGGTCTGTCGCGTCTAGGTCCATTTCGGCGCAAGCTTCTTCGAAATCAGAGAGTGTTCATCGCAGATCTTACCGATCGGCCCATGGAATTCCATCGCGAATTCAAAGCAATTGCGTGGCTGCCTGCCCAAAATATGGGCAGGTTCATCAAGGGAGAGCGCGCCATGAAGATTGGCTGCCCGAAAGAGATCAAACCGCAGGAGTTCCGCGTCGGCCTGACGCCGCACGCCGCCCGCGAGGCGGTGGCCCACGGCCATGAGGTGCTGATCGAGGCCGGCGCCGGTCTGGGCGCGGGCTTCGCCGATGCCGATTACACCGCCGCCGGCGCCAAGATCGTGCCGAGCGCCGAGGAGGTCTTCGCCAAGGCGGAGATGGTGGTGAAGGTGAAAGAGCCGCAGGCCGTCGAGCGCAAGCGCCTGCGCGAGGGCCAGGTGCTGTTCACCTACCTCCACCTCGCCCCCGATCCGGAGCAGACCCGCGACCTGCTGTCCTCCGGCGTCACCGCGATCGCCTATGAGACGGTCACCGACCGCTCCGGCGGCCTGCCGTTGCTGGCGCCGATGTCGGAAGTTGCCGGCAAGCTCGCGCCGCAGGTCGGCGCCTGGACGCTGCAGAAGGCCAACGGCGGTCGCGGCGTGCTCCTGGGCGGCGTGCCGGGCGTGGCGCCGGCCAAGGTGGTGGTGATCGGCGGCGGCGTCGTCGGCACCCACGCCGCCCGCGTCGCCGCCGGCATGGGCGCCGATGTCACCGTGCTCGACCGCTCGCTGCCGCGCCTGCGCTATCTCGACGACGCCTTCGGCCGCGACTTCAAGACGCTCTATGCCTCGGCCGGCACCACCGCCGATCTGGTGGCGACGGCCGACATGGTGATCGGCGCGGTGCTGATCCCCGGCGCCGCGGCGCCCAAGCTCGTCAGCCGCGCCCAGCTGAAGACGATGAAGCCCGGCGCGGCCATCGTCGACGTGGCGATCGACCAGGGCGGCTGCTTCGAGACCTCGCGCGCGACGACCCACCAGGATCCGATCTACGAGGTCGACGGCATCCTGCATTACTGCGTCGCCAACATGCCCGGCGCGGTGGCCCGCACGTCGACGCTGGCGCTCGGCAATGCCACCATGCCCTTCATGCTGGCCCTGGCCGACAAGGGCTGGCGCCAGGCCTGCGCCGAGGATCCGCATCTGCTCGCCGGGCTCAACACCCATGCCGGGCATCTGACCTACGAGGCGGTCGGCACCGCGCTCGGGCTCGACGTGCTGTCGCCGGCCCAGGCGCTGAAGGCGGCCTGAACCCGCCCGGACTGGCCCAGGGGCCGCCGCGTCCTCCCCGACGGCGGCCCGCTACTGCGGAATGCGCGAGGCGATCCAGCGGGCGAAATCGAAGTTCGGCCGTTCCAGATGGCTCAGCGGTCCCGGCGCGGCGAGGCCGGCGCAGATGCCCTGATAGACCCGCTCGACGCAGTCCTTGTCCTCGGCGTTCACCTCGGCCAGAAGGTCGCGCAGCCGGCCGAAATGCGCCGCCGCGGCAGGATCGGCCGCCCAGTCCGGCGCCAGCCCGCCGCCGTAGAGCACATTGACCCGGCCCGGCCCGTCCGGCGTCAGGCAGAGATACCAGAAATACCCTGGCGTCAGGGTGATCAGCAGCGCGGGGTAGATCGACAGCAGCCAGGTCGTGCGCCGCTCGTCGCCCTGCAGCACCGTGTTGGACGGATGCGCCAGGGTCAAATCCAGCGCGTCGTTCTTGATGATGTAGTGATAGTTGAACGCCGGCAGCCCCTCCGGGCAGGTCATCTTCAGCAGATCGACGGTATGGCCGATGGTGCCGGCATGGCAGACCGGCAGGTGGTAGCTTTCCATGAAATTCTCGGCCAGCACCTTCCAGTTGGTGTCCCAGCTGAACTCCTCGCGGAAGGCCTCGACGTAGTCCTCCATGTGCAGATAGCCCACCAGCCGGTCGACATCGGCCAGCGCCTCGGCCGGCGGCGGCGCTTCGGGGTTCAGCGTCACCAGGATCCAGCCCGCCCAAATCTCGCAGCGGATGTGCGGCAGGCCGATCGCCTCCTTGCAGAACCCCTCGTTCAGCGTCATCGCCGGCGCCCCGCGCAGCGAGCCGTCGAGGTTGTAGGTCCAGGCGTGATAGGGGCAGGTGATCGCCCGCACATTGCCGCGCCCGTCGAGCAGCTTGGCCATCCGGTGCCGGCAGACGTTCGACAGCGCCCGGATCGTGCCGTCGCGGTCGCGCAGCACCAGGATCGGCTCGCCGGCGATCTGCATCGTCAGATAGTCGCCCGGATTGGGCAGCGCGTCGGCCCGGCCGGCGCAAAGCCATTCCTTGGCGAAGATATGCTCCTGTTCCTGCGCCAGGAAGGCGGGCGAGGTATAGACCGATTTCGGCATGGCGGTGGCGCGCTCGAAGGGCACCGAGGTATTGGCGCGCAACTCCTCGATCGGGCTCAGGGCAGGGTCGTGGCGGGTCATCGGCGACTCCAGGCAGGGCTCACCAAAGGGTGACGCAGAAGCCCCGCCGCGACAAGGCGCCGATGGCCGCAACCCGCCGCGCCGCGCTCAGGCGGTCTCGACCAGTTCGATCCGCGCCCGCGCCAGGCGGCCGAACAGCCGGCGCCGCCGGCGCAGCGGCAGCCAGTCGTAGAGGAAGGTCTCCAGCGGCTTCCAGTTCGCCACCCAGCCGAGGATGATAAGCCCCTCCTGCATCAGCGCCGACAACGGCGGGGCGAAGACCGCACGGGCCAGATTGCCGCCCAGAATGGCCAGCGCCAGCGCCGCGACGCCGACCGCCAGATAGAGCCGGCCCATGGCGAACAGCTCGCGCAGGTCGCGCCGCACCGCCTCTGCCTCCTCGGCGAAATAGCCGCGGATCGCGGCGGCCAGTTCCTCCGGCCGGGCCGTCGCCGCATCGACCAGATGGATGCGTATCACGATCGGCCGGTCGCGCGGCAGCTCGCGCGCCCAGTCCAGGATATAGGCCGCCGCCGCGGCATCCAGGTCGCGCTCGTGGAAGGGCGAAGGGTCGAGCGACTCGAACAGCTGCGCGATCTGCCGGATCCGCAGCTCGATCACCGCTTCGCCTTCTCGCTCCCGCGCGCCCATCGCCTCGTCCCGCCGCTAGCCTGCCGAATGGGACGCGATTGCCCGGCCTTCTGTAAAGAGCCCAGCCGCCCGCCTTAGAACGGCCCGCCGCGCCACAGCTGCACCTTCAGCCCGCCATGCGGGATCGGCGGGCCGGCCTGCAGCGCCAGCCCGGTGGCGCGGGCCAGCTGCGGTTCCGAGGTGACGAGGCCCAGCCGCCAGCCCTGGAACCGCTCGGCCAGCACCTTGCCCAGCGTCGCGTAAAGCGCGAACAGCGGCTTCTTCTCGCCGATCCGCGCGCCGTAGGGCGGGTTGACCATCACGAGGCCGGGCGGTCCCTCCGGCCGGGCCAGTTCGGAGATCGGCTGGCAGGCGAAGCGGGTCACCGCGCTCAGCCCGGCGCGGGCGGCATTGGCCGTGGCCATCCGCACCGCGCCCTGATCGCGGTCGTAGCCGCGGAACAGCAGCGCCGGCGCCGGCGCCGGGCCCGGCGGCGGCCGGTCGCGCAGGCCGTCCCAGGCCGCTTGGTCGAAACTGGCGAGCCGCTCGAAGGCAAAGCTTCGCCCCCGGCCGGGCAGCAGCCCCAGGGCGATCTCGGCCGCCTCCAGCACGAAAGTGCCCGAGCCGCACATCGGATCGATCACCGGCTCGTCGCCGCAATAGCCGCATTGCCGCAGGAAGGCCGCCGCCAGCGTCTCGCGCAGCGGCGCCTTGCCGACCTCCTGCTTGAAGCCGCGCTGGTGCAGCGGCGCGCCGGAGGTGTCGAGCGACAGCGTCACCAGATCGTCCTCGATCCGGGCCAGTAGCCGCAGCGGTTCCTCGTCGCTGGCCGGGCCGAGCGCGGCGCGCAGCGCCGTCTCCACCCGCTCGGCGGCGGCGCCGGCATGGTAGATCTTCGAGCCGCGGCAACTCGCCTCGACCTTCACCGGGGTGCCGGGGCGGAAGGTCTCGGCCCAGGGAAACTTGCGCGCCCGCCGGTCGAGCTGGGCCAGATGCAGCGCCCGGAAACTGCCGAGCCGCACCAGCACCCGCGCCGCGCCGCGCAGGCTCAGGTTGGCGCGCCAGACCTCGGCCCAGGGCCCGGCGGTGGTGACGCCGCCCGGCACCGGCTGCGGCCGGGCGAAGCCGAGCGCTCGGGCCTCTTCGGCCAGGGCCGGCTCCAGCCCGGGGGCGGCGGCGAGGAAGATGTCGAGATCGGGCACGTTCATCGCCGCGGCATAGCGCGGATCGCCGGGCGAGGCGAGGGGGGCCGCGCGCGCCCGCCGCGGCAGGCCGCCGGCCGGGACTCCCCAAACCGGCCGCGTCGTGCGACACTGCCGCCAAGGAGGCCCGATGTTCCGCGACCGTCAGGACGCCGGCCGCCAGTTGGCCGAAGCCCTCGCCGCCCGCGCGCCGCAGCGCCCGGTCGTGCTCGCCCTGCCGCGCGGCGGGGTGCCGGTCGCCGCAGAGGTGGCGGCCCGGCTGCAGGCGCCGCTCGACCTGATCCTGGTCCGCAAGATCGGCATGCCGGACCATGCCGAATACGCCGCCGGCGCCGTCGTCGACGGGGCAGAGCCGGATTTGGTCTGGAACTGGCCGGCGCTCGCCTCCGCCGGCCTCCGCCCCGAGGATCTGGCGCCGGTCGTCGCGGCCGAACTCAAGACAATCGCCCAACGACGCGCCGACTGGCTCGGCCCGCGGCCACCGCTCCCGCTCGAAGGCGCCACCGCCATCGTGATCGACGACGGCATTGCCACCGGGGCGACGATGCGCGCCGCGCTGAAGGTGCTGGCCCGGCGCCGGCCCGCCCGCATCCTGCTCGCCGTGCCCTGCGCCGCGCCCGACAGCCTGGCCGCGCTCCGCCCGCTGGCCGACGACATCCTCTGCCTCGAAGCCCCCGCCGGCTTCTACGCCGTCGGCGCCCATTACGCCGCCTTCCCGCAGACCTCGGACGCCGAGGTGAAGGCGATCCTCGCCCGCTACGGCGCCGCCGAAGCCGCGCCGTCCCCGCCGGAACCCCCACCCGATTCCCAGGCGCCCGCCTGATCCGGCAACCTGATCCGGCAACCTGATCCGCCTCGTCGTGACGCAAGGTCACGCGCCCCGCCGCGCGTCGCGCCGGTGTAGCATCCCAGACCAACAACGCGGGCAAAGCGCCCCGGCCGGGAGGTCCCATGCAGTTCGACTATGTCATCCTCGGCGGCGGTTCCGCCGGTTCCGTCCTCGCCGCCCGGCTCAGCGAGGACCCGGCCACCACCGTCTGCCTGGTCGAGGCCGGCGGCGGCGGCCGCGACATCTTCATCCGCGCCCCGGCGCTGGTCGCCGCGATGATCTCCGGCCGGCCGAAGATCAACAACTGGGCGCTGCGCACCACGCCGCAGCCCGGCCTCGGCGGCCGCCGCGGCTTCCATCCTCGCGGCCGCGCGCTCGGCGGCTCCTCGGCGATCAACGCCATGCTCTACGTCCGCGGCCATGCCGCCGACTACGACGAATGGGCCGATCTCGGCGCCGAGGGCTGGGACTGGGCCTCGGTGCTGCCCTATTTCCGCAAGGCCGAGCGCAACCAGCGCGGCGCCAGCGCCCTGCACGGCGCCGAGGGGCCGCTGCAGGTCGGCGAACAGGCGAACCCGCGGCCGATCGCCGAGGCCTTCGTCGCGGCCTGCGCCGCCTGCCAGGTCCCGCCGAACCCGGATTTCAATGGCCCCGATCAGGCTGGCGCCGGGCTCTATCAGGTCACCCAGTTCTGGGACGGGCCGCAGCGCGGCGAACGCTGCTCGGCCGCCGCGGCCTATCTCCACCCGGTGCTGGCGCGCCCCAACCTGACCGTGCTGACCCGGACCCGGGCCGAGCGCATCCTGCTCGACGGCAACCGGGCCACCGGCGCGCTGGTCCGCCGCCGCGGGCGGCCGCTGCAACTCGACGCAAGGCGCGAGGTGATCCTGTCGCTCGGCGCCTTCGGCTCGCCGCAGCTCTTGCTGCTGTCCGGCATCGGGCCCGAGGCGGCGCTCGCCGAACAGGGCATCGCGCCGCGCCACATCCTGCCGGGGGTGGGCGAGAACCTGCAGGATCATATCGACTATATCCTCAGCTACCGCTCGCTCCGGTCCGACGTGGTCGGGCTGAACCCCGCCGGCCTGCTGCGCCTCGCCCGGGCCGCGGCGCGCTGGCGGCGCGACGGCGGCGGGCTCTTCGCCTCGCCGATGGCCGAGGGCGGCGCCTTCCTCGCCTCGCGGCCCGGGCTCGACCGGCCCGACCTGCAACTGCATTTCGTCATCGGCCTGGTCGACGACCATCTGCGCAAGCCGCATCTGGCCGACGGCTATTCCTGCCACATCTGCGTGCTGCGCCCGCAAAGCCGCGGCCGCGTCACGCTGGCCAGCGCCGATCCCGCCCGCCCGCCGCGGATCGATATGGGCTTCTTCTCCGCCGCTTCCGACCTGGCTTTGCTGATGGCCGGCGCCCGCCGGCTGGAGGCGATCCTCGAGGCCGCGCCGCTCGCGCCCTGGCGCGGCGCTCGGCTCTATCCGCATGACGGCTCCGACGCCGCGCTCGAGGCCGACATCCGCGCCCGCGCCGATACCGTCTATCACCCGGTCGGCACCTGCCGCATGGGGCGCGACGACATGGCGGTGGTCGATCCGGCGCTGCGGCTGCATGGCATCGCCGGGCTGCGGGTGGTCGACGCCTCGGTGATGCCCCGGCTGATCGGCGGCAATACCAACGCGCCGACCATCATGATCGCCGAACGCGCCGCCGATCTGATCCGCGGCCGGGGGCCGGCGACGTCGGTCTAACGTCGGTGTAAAATCGGTGCGAAATCGGTGCCAAATCGGCATGTCGATTTGCACAGCTTTTCAAACGCTTGCGCGTTCAGCTCCGGGCGGGGACGGTCAATCCGCGCTGCACTGCGGCACGCGCCAGGAAGCGCGTCAGATAGGCCGGCGTGGCGCGCAGACCGGCCCAGCCGACCAGATCGGCGGCCTCGTAGACCCCGGTTAGCGCCCGCAGCCAGGGCCCGATCGCCATATCGGCGATGGAATACTCCCCGGCGATCCACTCGCGGTCCATCAACTGCCGCTCCAACACCGCTAAAATCCGTTTCGCTTCCGCCACATAGCGCGCCTTGGGCCGCGGGTCCGCGATTTCCTTGCCGGCGAAATGGTGAAAGAAGCCAAGCTGGCCGAACATCGGCCCAAGCCCGCCCATCTGGAACATCAGCCATTGGATGACGGTCCAGCGATCGGCCCCGGTCGGCAGGAATTTCCCCGTCTTTTCCGCAAGATAAAGAAGGATTGCGCCGGATTCGAACAGCGGCAGCGGCCGCCCGTCCGGCCCGTTCGGATCGATGATCGCGGGGATCTTGTTGTTCGGGTTCAACGACAGGAAGGCCGGCGACAGTTGGTCGCTCTTGCTGAAATCGACCAGATGCGGCTCGTAGTCGAGCCCCATCTCCTCCAGCGCGATGGATACCTTCACCCCGTTCGGCGTCGGCAGCGAGTAAAGCTGGATCACGTCGGGTCGCGTCGCCGGCCAGCGCTGGGTGATCGGAAAGGCGGAAAGATCGGCCATGGACGCCTCGTAAAGTTCAGGAAATGCGGATTTTTTTTTCCGTTCTAGAGTGAATTGTTTCCGGAACGAGCGCAAAACGTGTTATCGCTAAATCGTGATCGCGTCATCCGGGCGTTCGCCTGAACTCGAAGGTGGGACCAACATGCTCAAGGAATTCAGAGATTTCATCTCCCGTGGCAATGTCATGGACATGGCGGTGGGTATCATCGTCGGGGCGGCCTTCACCGCGATCGTGACTTCGCTCGTCACGGATTTGATCAATCCGATCATCGGCTTGATCCTCGGCGGCCTGGATTTCTCGTCGATGTATGTGGTGCTCAGCGGCCAGGTTCCAGCCGGCGCCGGTCTGGTCGATGCCCGCAAGACCGGGGCGGCGGTCTTCGCCTATGGCTCCTTCGTCTCGGCGGTCATCAACTTCCTGATCATCGCCTTCGTCGTCTTCCTGCTGGTCAAGATGGTCAACAAGGTGAAGGACGCCGCGATGCGCAAAGAGCCGCCGGCCCCCGAAGCGCCGAAGGGCCCGAGCGAGCTCGACGTGCTGATGGAAATTCGCGATTCCTTGAAGAAATAACGGTTTAGCGCAGCGCCCGGCCCTTCACGATCGCCTCCGGTCCGAACCGCGCGCGGATCGCGTCGGCCGCGCGCTCCGCCTTCTGGCGGCGCGATGCGGCGGGGTCGAGCAGGTCGGGCGTACGATCGGCCAGCGCCGCGGCGCAAAGCTCGGACAGTCCGACGCCGATCAGCCGGAACGGCCCGGGTTCCCGCACCTGGTCGAGCAGCTCGCGCGCCGCCCGGTAGAGCGTGTCGGCCATCTGGGTCGGCTCGCGCAGGGCATGGCGCCGAGTCAGCAATGTGAAATCCGCCCGCCGCAACTTCAGCGTGACGGTCCGCCCGGCGAGATCGCGCGCCTTGGCCCGGTCCGATGTCTTCTCCGCCAGCCGCCACAGATGGCCGTCGAGCAGCTCGCGGTCGGCGGTGTCGGCGTCGAACGTGGTTTCGTTCGAGATCGATTTCAGCGGCGCGTCGCGGCTGACGCGGCGGTTGTCCTGGCCGCGGGCGAGGTGCCAGAGCCGCTCGCCCATTTGTCCGAACCTTGCGCCCAAGTCCTTGCGATCCCAGCGCAAAATATCCGAGATCGTGGAGATTCCGGCGCGCGCCAGGGCCTCTTGCCCGGCGCCGCCGACCCCCCAGATCAGCCGCACCGGCTTGTCGGCCAGGAAGGCCTGCGTCTCGTCCCGGCCGATCACCGAGAAGCCGCGCGGCTTGTCGAGGTCGGAGGCGATTTTGGCCAGGAACTTGTTGTGCGACAGTCCGACCGAAGCGGTCACCCCGATCTCGGTCTCGATCCGCTTCACCAGCCGCGCCAGCAGATAGGCAGGCGGTGCCCCATGCAGTCGCGCCGTGCCGGAGAGGTCCAGAAAAGCCTCGTCGAGCGATAAGGGCTCGATCGCCGGCGTCAGCTCTTCCATCAGCGCCCGGATCTGCCGCGAGACCGCGACATAGGTCTGCATCCGCGGCGTCACCACCACCGCCTCGGGGCAGAGCTTCAGCGCCTGAAACATCGGCATGGCCGAGCGCACCCCCTGGATTCGCGCGATGTAGCAGCAGGTGGAGACCACCCCGCGATGGCCGCCGCCGACGATCACCGGTTTG
>JAKAJW010000236.1 GCA_021813645.1 Pseudomonadota bacterium
ATTTTCCCAAGGGGCCCGAGATGTTCGAGTTCATCCTCCGCCGCATCCTGATCGCCATTCCGACCGTGCTTATCATCTCGATGTTCGTCTTCGGGATGCAGAAGCTGCTGCCGGGCGATCCGGTGCTCGCCATGGCCGGCGAGGAACGCGACCCCGCGGTGATCGCGCAACTGCGCGTCAAATATCATCTGAACGACCCGATCCCCCAGCAGTACCTCTACTGGGTCGAGGGCGCCCTTCACGGCGATCTCGGCATCTCGCTGCGGACCCAAGAGCCGGTGCTGACACTGATCGGGCAGAAACTGCCGGTGACCATCCAGTTGGCCTTGATGTCCCTGTTTGTGGCCATGTTCATCGGCATCCCGGCCGGGGTGATTTCCGCCTATCGCAAGGGGACCTGGCTCGACTGGCTTGCCAATGCCACAGCGCTTTCAGGATTGTCGGTGCCCAACTTCTGGCTTGGGATCATGCTGATCTTGCTGGTCTCGGTGCAGCTCCGATGGCTGCCTGCCTCAGGCTACGTCTCGCCGTGGCTCGATCCTTTGCGGTCATTCCAGACCATGCTGATGCCGGCCTTCGTGCTGGGCTCGGGCCTTGCCGCGTCCCTGATGCGCCACACCCGCTCGGCAATGCTCGGCGTCCTGCGCTCGGACTATGTGCGCACGGCCCGCGCCAAAGGCCTGGCCGAACGGACGGTTCTGGTCAAACACGCGCTGCGCAATGCCCTGGTGCCCGTGGTCACCGTGACGACCCTGATTTTCGGCGAGTTGCTTGGCGGCGCCGTACTGACTGAGCAGGTCTTCACAATTCCCGGCTTCGGCAAGCTCGTCGTCGATGCCGTCTTCTCGCGCGACTATGCGGTAGTCCAAGGCATCGTGCTTTGCACAGCCATTGCCTTCATCGGGATGAACCTGCTGGCCGATGTCGCTTACCGCCTTCTCAATCCCCGCATGAGGTCGTCATGACCCTGGTCGAAGCCCTACCCCGGCGCGAAAGCCGGCTTTGGCGCAAACTGCGCCGCAATCCCGCTGCGCTAGTTGGCGCCGCGCTCGTGCTGTTTTTCGTGATCCTTGCGCTACTCGCCCCGGTCTTGCCGATCCAGAACCCAGTGCAAACCAGCTGGTCCGCCGTGCGCAAGGCGCCATCCGCCGCGCATTGGCTCGGCACCGACGAGATCGGTCGAGACATCCTTGCACGAATGATCTGGGGTGCCCAGGCCTCGCTCTTGGCCGGCGTGGTCTCGGTCGCCATCGCAGTGGCCATTGGCACGCCGCTCGGCATAGCTGCGGGCTACATGAGGGGATGGACCGATGCCGCCATCTCGCGCATGACCGAAGCGCTCCTGGCTTCGCCCTTCCTGATCATGGCTATCGCGCTCGCCGCCTTCCTCGGACCCTCACTGTCCAACGCGATGATTGCGATTGGCCTTTCGGCAATGCCCGTCTTCATTCGCCTCGCCCGCGCCCAAACGCTTCAGGTGATGACCGAAGATTACGTTGAAAGCGCCCATGCCGTAGGCGTCGGGCCGGCGGCCCTGATCTGGCGCTACATCCTGCCCAACATCTTTCCGCCGATCCTGGTGCAGTCGACGCTGACCGTCGCCACGGCGATCATCGCTGAAGCCTCGCTGTCGTTCCTCGGCCTCGGCCAGCAGCCCCCGGCACCATCCTGGGGCTCGATGCTGAACACCGCCAAAGACTTCCTCAGCCAGGCGCCCTGGATGGCGCTCTGGCCGGGGCTGGCGATCTTCTTCGTCGTGCTCGGCTTCAACCTTCTGGGCGACGGCTTGCGCGACGCCCTCGACCCGCGCGACTGACACCCATCACATTCCTTTCTTCAGGTCCGTCTTCATGAGCTTCACCACCCGCCCCGAACTCCTCGGCACTTTTGGCACTGTCGCCTCCACCCATTGGCTCGCCTCTGCGGTCGGCATGGCGGTACTCGAAAAGGGCGGCAACGCCTTCGATGCGGCCGTGGCCATGGGCTTCGTGCTGACGGTGGTGGAGCCGCATCTGTGCGGCCCACTCGGGGATCTGCCGGCGCTGATCTGGCCTGCCGGCAAGGACACCCCCACCGTGATCTGCGGCCAAGGCACCGCGCCCGCCGGCGCCACCATCGCGCATTACCGCGCCGAGGGGCTGACGCTGATCCCCGGCTCTGGCCTGTTGGCCACCGTCATCCCCGGCGCCTTCGACGGCTGGATGCTGATGCTGCGCGATCACGGCACGCTGCACCTGCGCGAGGTGCTAAGCCCGGCCATTCACTATGCCAAGGCCGGACATCCAGTGCTGCCGCGGGTCTCCGCCACCATCGCCGGCCTCGCCGATTTCTTCCGCGACGAATGGCCCACCTCGGCTGCGACCTGGCTGCCGCATGGCGCGGCGCCGGAACCGGAATCGCTTTTCGCCAATCCCGAGCTCGCCGCCACCTGGGAGCGTCTGTTGACCGAGGCGGAAGCCGTTTCGGGCCGCGAGGCGCAGATCGAGGCCGCTCGGCGCGCCTTCTACCAGGGTTTCGTCGCCGAGGCGATCGACGACTGGATGCGCGAGGCCTGCGTGATGGACGCCGCCGGCGCTCGTCGCAAGGGCGTGTTGACCGGTCAGGACATGGCGGGTTGGCAGGCCAGTTATGACAGCGCTGTTTCGGTGGATTACCATGGCTGGACCGTCTACAAGGCCGGCCCCTGGTCGCAGGGCCCGAGCTTCCTGCAATCCCTGCGCACACTGGAGGGAACCGCAATCGCCGAGATGGACCCGCTCGGCGAGGCCTTCACCCATACCGTCACCGAGGCGATGAAGCTCTCCTTCGCCGACCGTGAGGCCTATTACGGCGACCCGGACTTCAGCGACATCCCGATAGAGACACTGCTTTCGCGCGACTATGCAAAGACTCGCAGCCCACTGATCGGTTCCACCGCCTCGCTGGCGCAGCGGCCCGGGGTGATCCCTGGCTACGAGGCCTGGGCAAGGGCGGCCGTCGCCCGCGCCGGGCAGGAGGCGGAGACGGCCGGCGTTGGCGCCGGCGAGCCGACCATGGCACATCTGACCGAACGCCGCGGCGACACCGTCCATATCGACGTCATCGACCGTTGGGGCAATCTGGTCTCGGCCACCCCCTCGGGCGGCTGGCTCCAAAGTTCGCCGGTGGTGCCCGGGCTCGGCATGCCACTCAATTCGCGGGCCCAGATGTTCTGGCTGGACGAGGGCCTGCCCACCTCGCTGGCCCCCGGCCGGCGGCCGCGGACGACACTTTCGCCCTCGATGGCCCGGCGGCCGTCCGGCGCGCAGATGGCCTTCGGCACGCCAGGAGGCGACCAGCAGGACCAGTGGCAACTGATCTTCATGCTGCGCCTGGCCCATGCGCCGATGAACCTGCAACAGGCGATCGATGCCCCGCTGTTCCATACCGCGCATTTCCAAGGCTCGTTCTACCCCCGCGTCACCCAACCCGGCCATCTGATGGTCGAGCCGGCCTTCGGCGAAGAGGTGATCTCCGCCCTGAAGGCCCGCGGCCATCGCATCGAGGTCGCCGCGCCCTGGACCGTCGGCCGGCTCACCGCCACGCAGCGCGACCCTTCCGGCCTCATGCGCTCCGCCGCCACGCCACGGCTGATGCAAGCCTATGCCATCGGGCGCTGAAATGACCGGGGCATTCACCGCACCCGATATCGAAGCCGCCGAACGGGTCGCAGGCGTCCGCTACACCCCGCAGGAGCGCGAGCAACTCTTCGAAGTGCTGGAGGGCCAACTGCTGGCGACGCTGGCCCGCCGTGCTCACGGGTTCGAAAACGCCGACCCGCCGGCGCTGCGGTTCGATCCCCGATTGCCTGGCACGACACTGCCCGTCGCCGGGCCACTGCGCTTCACCGAGACCGACCCCGGCCCGCTGCCTGCAGACCCGGCGGACATCGCCTTCGCCCCGCTCACCCGGCTGGCCGGCTGGATCGCCCGGCGTGCGATCAGCAGCCGCGCGCTGACCGAGCTTTACCTGGCACGGATCGCCGCGCTCAATCCGAGACTGTTCGCCTACGCCACCGTCACCGCAGACCTCGCCCTGGCCGAGGCGGATGCCGCCGACCGGCTGTTGGCCGCCGGCACCTATCTCGGGCCGCTGCACGGGAT
This sequence comes from Pseudomonadota bacterium, assembly GCA_021813645.1. Classification (GTDB taxonomy): domain Bacteria; phylum Pseudomonadota; class Alphaproteobacteria; order Rhodobacterales; family Rhodobacteraceae; genus Solirhodobacter. The sequence goes on from JAKAJW010000236.1 coordinate 4,122, forward strand.
CCCCTACGCGCTCAAGGACTTGTTCGACACCAAGGGCATCACCACTGGCTGGGGCGCCGAACCCTATCAGAACCGGGTGCCTGAGACGGACGCTAGGGTGGTCGAGAAGCTGCGCGCGGCGGGTGCTGTGTTGCTAGGCAAGACCGCAGTCGGCGCGCTCGCCTATGGCGACATTTGGTATGGCGGCATGTGCCGCAATCCGTGGAACCCGAACGAAGGATCTTCCGGCTCCTCGGCCGGCTCCGCCTCTGCCACCGCCGCCGGGCTCTGCGGTTTCGCGATCGGCACCGAAACGCTCGGCTCGATCACCTCGCCCTCGCAACGCTGTGGCACCACCGGACTGCGGCCGACCTTTGGCCGCATTTCGCGGGCGGGCTGCATGGCGCTATGTCCTTCGCTCGACAAGGTGGGGCCGATCTGCCGCAGCGTCGAGGATACCGCCCTGGTGCTCGCGGCGCTGAACGGGCCGGACCCGGCGGACCGCGGCTCGCTCGATGCCGGCTTCGCATTCGATGCCGGCCAGGGCATCTCGGGCCTGCGGCTCGGCTATCTGCCGCAGGCCTTCGGCGAAGGCGCGACGGATGTCGACCGCGCGGCGCTGGCCGCCGCACGCGAACTCGGCCTTGAGGTCGTCGAAGTCACACTGCCCGACCTGCCCTACGACGCGCTGCTGAACGTCGTCCACGCCGAGTCAGCCGCAATGTTCGAGGTGCTCACCCTTGGCGACGCCGACGACCAGTTGAACCAGCAGACCCCGTGGGCATGGCCGAACACCTTCCGCGCCGCCCGGTTCCTGACCGCCGTCGATCACGTCCAGCTCGACCGGCTGCGCTACAAGGTCATGCAGGCGCTCGACGGCCTGTTCCGCGAGGTGGATACGCTGATCGGCCCGTTCTCCACCGGCCCGATGCTGACCGCCTCGAACTTCACCGGCCATCCCTGCCTGCATCTGCGCGTAGGCTTCCTGCAAAGCGGAACACGCCAGCGCACGACGCTGTCGAGCCGCAAGCCGCAAGTGCTGCCGGGGCCAACCTTCAGGGTGCCGCAAGGCATTTCCCTTTGGGGCCGCCTCTTCGACGAGGGAACCATCCTCCGGCTCGGCCTGGCGCTCGAGGCCAAACTCGGCGTCGCGTCCGAGCGGCCGAACCTGGCATGAGGCGGCACTGCCCCGAAGCCCGGCCGGGCTCCGGGGCAGATCACGCTTACACCGTGGCGCGGCTGCGCCAGCTGTCGGCGTAGTTCTCGCGCGCTTCCTTGGCATAGGGCGTCGGCGAGACCCGAACACGGATTTCCGCCTGGCGGTGGCGCTCAGTCGAGGTCTTGCCAGAACCGCCGTCCGGCTCGCCCCAGACCAGGGTCAGCACATCCCCCACTTCGACGTCCGGCGCCACCACGCCGAGCGAGAGCAGGCAGCGCTCGTTGTAGGAATAGCCGTTAAACATCGACATGCCGACCATCTTGCCATCCTTCAGCACCATGTCGGCCGAGGTGGAAGCATAGTTCGGCTGCGGGAAGTCGATCCACTTGCAGGGCAGACCTTCCTCGAAGTTGGAAGCGATGACCTTCATCACGTCGTCGCGGTTCCACTCGAAGGTGACCTTCTTGCGGTGCGGCCCGGCCTTCATCTTCTCCAGCGCCGCCTTGCCGACGAAATCGGGCTTCTTCCAACCGATGTAGAAATCGTAGCCAAGCTCGAACGGATTGACGTAGTAATCCTCGATGTTCTTCGACACGAAGCTGCCGCCGATCGACCCTGCGGCCTCGTAGCTGTCGGCACCAAGCCACTGGCGATAGTCGGCCAGCATGCCGTCGCCGGTGTAGATGCCGGGCAGCGGCGAGGGAATCCAGCCCGATTCCAGCGTGTTGGTCGAATAGGCCCGGCTCCCGCACTGCACCAGGTTCACCCCGGCATCGCGGGCGGCCTGCAGGATGGTGGAGAGGATATAGGCCTTGTCCTCATAGGGTCCCCAGATTTCCAGCCCGGGCGCGCCGGACATGCCGTGACGCAGCGCCTGGACACGCTTCGAGCCCACGTTGATCCAGTCGACGTGGAAGAACTTGATCTCCGGGATCGGGCCGCCATTCATCTTCTCGAAGATCTTCGGCGCGTCCGGCCCTTGGATCTGATAGCGATAGTGGGTGCGGAAGACGCGCTCCCCCTCCGGCCGCGACGGCGAGCGGGGATCGTGCTTGATGCGCACGTTCCAACTGCCCCAGGCGGCGCAGAACATCAGCCAGTTCGAGGTCGGCGCGCGCCCAACCAGGATGAACTTGTCCGCCCGCTCGCGGAAGATGATGTGGTCGCCGATGACATGGCCGTTCGGGGTAACGGGCACGAAATGCTTGGCGCGGTTCAGGTCGAAATTGGCGAAGCTGTTGATGCCGTGATGGGCCAGGAAGGCCTCGGCCTGCGGTCCTTCGACGATCAACTCGTCCATATGGTGGGTCTGATCAAACAGCACGGCGCTATCGCGCCAAGCGCGCTGCTCGTCGCGCCAGTTTGTGAACTCAGGCGTCACGACCGGGTAGACATACATCCCGATTCGGGAATTGCGGAGCATCCCGACGGTATCGCCCTTTTCTTCGATCAGCGCTGCAAGGTTGCTGGCTGGCATGGAACATCCTCCCTGATGTGATAGCGAAATGTATACATTTCTGGACTCGGCGAGTCGAGGGCCTCAGCCGATCATCAGTGCCAGACCGGGCAACCGCGAGAGCAGGCTGCGATCTTCGGCAAGCACGTAATCGAGATTGCGGCGAGCCAGCCGGGCATGTTCGCGCGCAAGCGCCTCGGCGCGGGCGCCCTCGCGGCCGCGGATCGCCGCCACCAGCGCATGGTGCTGGTCCTGCGCAACATGCAGCGAGTGGCGGAAGGCCGAGGCATTGGCCCCGTCGGCCAGGAAGGCCGAGGGCGAAGCGAAGGGCAATCGGGTGACGCGTTCGATCTCCCGGCGGATCACCTCGCTGCCGGCCAAGCGCGACAGCCGGTCGTGGAACTGCGCATTGAGTTCCGAATATCGCTCAAAATCCAATTCCCCTGGCGAATTTCCGAAGCAGCCGTCGAGTTGCGCGGTAAGTTGTTCGAGCATGGCCAGCGGCTCGGCCGCAACCCCCCGCTCGGCGGCGAGCCGGGCGGCCGTACCCTCCAGAACGCCGCGCAATTCGATCGCATCGATCACGTCCTGTGGCCCGAAACTGCGCACCACGAAGCCGCCGCCGCGGGCGCGCTCCAACAGGCCTTCCTCGACCAGTCGCCCCATTGCCTCGCGCAGCGGCGTGCGCGAAATCGCTAACGTCTCGGCCAGGGGCACCTCAAGTAGGCGGGTGCCCGGGCCCAAGACGCCAGAAAGAATGCGTTCGCGCAAAGCGATAAGCGCGCGCGTCGCCTGCGTACGGTTGCTGGTCTGGGTCATGCGGCGGCTCCCCCCTACGCTCCACAATGTATACAAAGCCGTGATCCGCAGGACAAGCGCACGGGGCTTGCCAAGCAACCTCCCACGGTTGAGGCTCGCGGCAAAAGGTGAGCGGAACATGTTGGGCACCTCTGATCTGAACATGATCAATCTGCAGGTGCAGGCGCAGTCGGCGATCGTCGCGGCGCAGGCTGACGGCAGCTACCGCGCCAAGCGCGCGGCTGATCGCAAGGCGTTCCTCTGGCAAAGCCATTACCAGACGATCCCGATCGGCACCGAGACCGATCCCGTCGGCTTTGCCCTTGCGCTCCGCCGGGCTTTGCCGCTGGTCAACGCGCTCCGGATCCCGTTCAACGCCTATTCCTTCAATGCCGATGGCAGCCTCGATCCCCGTTTCGAGGCCTTCCTGACCGAGGCGGCGCGGCTGAACTTCCGGATCCTCTTCGTCTATATGGACGGCGAGGGCCAACGCTATGGGTCGCCGCAGGTACCCGGCACGGCAAGGGCCAGCGCGGCGGACATCGCGCAGGCGCTCAGGGGCGAAATATTCGACCGCGCCGAGACCAGCTTCGGGCGGCTGATGGACTGGCTCGACCGCCACCCCCAAGTGCGCGCCGCAACTTGGGGTCTCGAATTGATGAACGAGCCGGCGGCCTTCAAGATCGGCATGAACCGGCTGCCGCAGACCGATGCCGCGGGCCGTGCCCGCTTCGTCCAGCTTTATGCCGAGGTGATGGTCCGGCTCGCGCGCAGCGTCGAGCAACGCTGGTCGGGGTCGATCCTGGTCGGCGGCTTCGCCTATTCGGCCGATTTCAACATCCTGGCACAAACCCGGATGGCAGAGGGCGGCGAGACCGCCCTCGACTTCATCCGACGCGGGGTCGGGCCGAAACTCGTCTGGTCGGCGCATCTCTACCCCGGCTGGGGCGAGACCGGGCGAGCCACGAGCGCCGCGGATCTGCCGCGGCGGCTCCAAGCCCAATATGGTGCGCTCGGCGGCGACGCCCTGCTCGTGACCGAGACCAATGCGCCGGCATTCCGGACTTATGACCCCGCCCGCCCGAACGACAAGGCCCAGTATTTAGCCGAATCCTGGGACTGGTTCGCCGCCCACGGCATCGGCATCGTCTGGTTCCCCGGCGCCCAGGGCGGCGAGTCGAGTTTCGTCACCTTCCGACCCGGCCAACCTCTGCTGTTTGAAAATCTCAACAGCTATGGCGCAGGAATGGACGCCTATACCCTCGGCGATCCGGGAACGCCCGCGGCACAGAACCTTCGGGCCGTTCTGATCCCGGGTGACGTGAAGCTGCCCAAGACCGATCCAGCCGCGATGCTGCGCCAGGATCGCGGCAATGGCGCACAGGGCATCGCCGTTGCCGCAGGCGGCGCCGGCGACGACACGATCAAAGGGGCGCCCGCGGCCGACAATTTCCTTTATGGCGGTCCGGGTGACGACAGGATCGAAGGCGCCGGCCGCAACGACTATCTCTACGGCCAAGCCGGCAATGACACGCTCCTCAACCCCAGCGGCTCAGACCACATCTTTGGCGGCCGCGGCAACGATCTGATCGTCGACCTCGGCTCCGGCTACAGCGAGATCTGGGGCGGGCCCGGCGCGGATCGCTTTTCGATCGGCACACGTGCCCGCGTGGTGATTGCCGACTTCGCCCCCCAAGACGGCGACACCGTCGATTTCCGCGGTCATTACCAGACCGTCGCCGACGTATTACGGCACTGCTCCGTGCTCGATTACACCGGAACCGGGGGCTCTGACCTGATGGTCTGGCACGATGACGGCGGCTACACGATCTTCCTCGGCATGGGCGGCCGGCTGCTCGATTTCGCCCGCGCGCTTGCCGAGTTTCCCGCGCCTGCCGCTCTGCCGACGGTCCCGGCCGGAGCCACCGTCCGCGGCCTGCCCTTTTCGCCGCTGACCGGGATCGACCCGGACGGCCCGCCGATCACGCCGAAGCCCGAACCACCGGCTGTGTCCTTGGCGCCGGCTCCCGGGCGGACCACCCGCGCGCGTGGCGATGCCGGCATCCTCTCGGGAATCCTCGGCAACGACCGGATCCTGGGGCAGGCAAGCGGCGCTGAAGTGGAAACCGGTCCGGGCAACGACAGCGTTGCGCTGAAACCGGGACCGAACACGATCTTCGCCGGGGCCGGGAACGACACGGTCGATACGGGGCAATCCGGCGCCCGTATCGTGCTCGGTGCCGGCACGGATCTGGTGCGTCTGTCCCTTTTGAACTCGCGCAGCGAGATCTGGACAGGCAGCGGTCGGGAGACCTTCGAAATCACCTCGGTTGGCCGTTTCAGGCGGCCCGGGCATTTTGCCTTGGCACAGATCTACGGGTTCGACCCCAGCCGCGACGGTTTTCGCTACACCGGCAAGCCCATCGATCTGTCCGACCTGCCGCAAGGCTTCGACTACACCGCCTTCTGGGGCGGTCACCTTCTGTCGGTGAATGGCTACGGGCTGATTTATCTCTACGATGCCAAGAAGCTGAGGGCCGGGCCGCCGCGTGGCGACGATCCGGCAGAGCTGGCTTTCGATCCTCGATACGATCCGAAGGACCCGGCCCGCCATCTACGCTGAAGGGAAAGCGCGAGGCGGGCCGGGGCGCGCTCACGATGCAAGCGCGAAAGCTTCGACGCGGCTCGGGTCCTGCAACACGTAGCCGCGGCCCCAGACGGTGTAGATGCAACCCTCGGCCCCCGCCTGCACCAGCTTCTTGCGCAGCTTGCAGATCAGGACATCGATGATCCTGGCCGCCTGGTCAGGCACTTCGGCGTAGAGATGGTCGAGGAACATTTCTTTGGTGAGGGTCGAACCCTTGCGGCGCGCGAGCAACTCCAGGATCTGATATTCGCGCGGCGTCAGGGCGACGGGCTGACCCTCCACGGTGACCGCATGCACGTTCAGGTCGACCTCGATCGGGCCGGCACGCACGACGTCGCGGCCTAGTTCTTCACGGCGCCGCGCCACGGTGCGCACCAGCGTCACCAGTGCTTCGCGGTGGAAGGGCTTGGGCAGGACGTCGGTGGCGCCCTCTTCGAAGCTGTCGAGCATCAGGTCGCGGTCGTCAGACCCGGTCAGCACCAGGATCGGGGCGGAGATGTGGGCGTTACGCATCTGCCGGAGCACTTCGAGCCCGTCGATATCGGGCAGGCCAAGGTCCAGCAGGATCACGTCATAGTCCTGCCGCAGCGCCAGGCTGAGCCCGGTCTCCCCAAGGTCGGTGGTGGCCACGGAGAGATTGGCCCGCGCCAACATCAGCTCGATGCTGCGGGAAGTGGTGGGATCGTCTTCGATCAGCAGGATGCGCATGGTCGGCCCTCTCGGCGGTCTGGCATTAACGGTATCTTGGTTCTCTGCCCGCAGGATCCGGGGGATGCTCCTGGCGGCACTTGCATGGCGGCACGGGTTACATCTGGATCGTTCCGGGGGTTCGAAAGGTTGAGGTCAGCTCTTTGAAAAGTCGGCGGATTTCGTCTTGTTTCTCGACCCTCATGATCGCGCCGCGGCCGGCCGGGCTCAATTGCGCATCGGGTGGGGCCACGGGCGGATCGGGGGTATGTCCGGCCCTTTCGGATAGGGTCGCCCCCTCCAACGACGGGGCTGCGCCATGCGAATCCTGATCGCGGACGACCATGTGCTTGTGCGTGATACGCTCGAGTTGCTGCTGGAACAGGCCGGCGGAATCGAATGCACCGGGGTCTCCGATTTCGCCGCAGCCGAACGGGCGATTTGCGAAGCAGGGCCCTACGATCTGGTGATCCTCGACCTGAACATGCCCGGCATGCAGGGGCTCGATGGGCTCGAGCGGGCGCGACAACTCGACGGTGGTCAACGGGTGGCTTTGATCTCCGGTGTGGTCGGCCGCGACGTCGCGCGCCAGGCGCTGGAACGCGGCGCCGCGGGATTTCTTCCCAAGACGCTCTCGGCCAAGTCCATGGTCAATGCCGTGCGCTTCATGGCGGCTGGCGAACAATTCGCGCCAATCGGCTTCATGACCGAGCCGGAGGATGCGGCGCCGGACAGCCCGCTGATCCGCAAGCTGACAAAGCGGGAGCGTGAGGTTCTCGCCTGCCTCACGCGCGGCAAGTCGAACAAGGAAATCGCCCTCGACCTCGACATCCTGGAGCCGACGGTGAAGCTTCACGTCAAGGCACTGCTGCGCAAGCTCTCGGTGGCGAACCGCAC
>JAKAJW010000146.1 GCA_021813645.1 Pseudomonadota bacterium
CCCTCGGCCTCGGGCCGGCGCTTCACCTCGGCCTCGCCCGATTCGAGCCAGACCAGGAAGCCGGTCAGGCTCGGCACCTCCATCCGCTCGTAGCCGAGCGCTTGGGCGAGCAGCGCGTCGATCCCCTCTTCGGCCTCCGGGCCGAGCCGGGCGATCAGCCGGCGGCGACCGTCATGCCGGGTCAGGACCCGCTCGATCAGGTCGTAGGGGCGCAGGAAGTCGGAGGCGTCGCGCAGTTCCCGCAGGGTCTCGTAAGTGTCGAACCAGGCCTCTTTGCCGGCCCGCAGCGCCTCCCACAGCCGGGCGCCGCCCCGGCCGGCGGCCAGGGTGTAGAGCTGCGCCTCGCTCCAGCCGAACAGCGGCGAGCGCAGCGCGGCGGCGAGCGACAGATCGTCGGCATCGAGCGCGATGAAGGACAGCAGCGCGGTCAGGTCGCGCACCGCGAGTTCGGCGCCGAGCTTCAGCCGGTCGGCCCCGGCGACCGCCAGCCCGGCGGCCTTGCAGGCCCGGATGATCTCGTGGAACAGCTCCGAGCGGCGCTGCACCAGGATCAGCACGTCGCCGGCATGCAGCGGACGGGTGACGCCCTTCACGGTGATCTGGGTGCCGGCGGCGATCAGTCGGGCCAGCTCGGCGGCGATCTGGCGGGCGAGGACGGCGGTGGGGTGGGTTTCGGCGACCCGGTCGAGTGGGTCGAACCATTCGCCGTCCTCCGGCGCTTCGGCCTTGGGGATCAGCGGCCAGAGGTCGACCCGGCCGGGCATCGCCGCGCGATAGGCCAGGTGCCGGGTCGCGCCGCCGAGGCCGGCCTGGGCGCCGGCGTCGAAGGCCAGATCGACCAGCCGCAGGATCGCCGGCGAGGAGCGGAAGGAATGTTCCAGCTCCAGCGGCTGGAACGGCAGGCCGGCGGCGGCCAGCCGGGCGGCGAAATCGGCCTGCATACGGTCGAACTCGGCCAGATCGGCGCCTTGGAAGGAATAGATCGACTGTTTCTTGTCGCCGACGACGAAGATCGTGCGCGCCACCTGGCGGGCGCCTTCGCCGGCGGTGAACTCCTGGGCGAGCAGCGCGATCACCTGCCATTGCGCCGGGCTGGTGTCCTGCGCTTCGTCGACCAGGATGTGGTCGATGCCGCCGTCGAGACGGTAGAGGACCCATTGCGCCACCGACGGATCCGACAGCAAGGCGGCGGCGCGCAGGATCAGGTCGTCGAAATCGAGCCAGCCGCGTTCGGCCTTGCGGGCGGCGTAGCGCTCGAGGAAGACACGGGCGAAGCGGTGCAGCGCCAGGCTGCGCTCGGCCGCCAGCAGGGCGAGGCGGCGCGGGCGGACCGCCTCGACCCGGGCCATCAGCGCCTCGAGTTCGGGCAGGAGCGGGCCGAGGCCGGCGCGGGTCGCCTTGGTGGGAAAGCTGCCGATCTTGGCGGTGAACGGCTCCTTCGCCCCCTTGCCGGTCAGCAGCACCTCTTCGAGCGGCTCCAGTTGCGCCAGACCTTCGGCAAGGCCTTCGGGCAGGCCGACGGGCAGGGCGGCGAGCCGGTCGGCCGCCTTGACGTCGGTCGTGCTGCCCTGGGCGAGCGCGTCCAGCAGCTTCGGCCACCAGCCGGGCGGGCCCATCGGCAGCGCCTCGGCGAGGATGTCGGCCGCCGTGGTGCCGGGGGCGAGGCCGAACAGCGCCAGCGCGCCGTCGCGGTCGAGCGGATGGGCGAAGCCGTCGCGGTCGGCGGCGATCTCGGCGGTCAGCGCGGCGAAGTCGGCGCCGCCGAGCAGCCGGGCGACGGCATCGACCAGCGGCAGCTCGCGGCCAGTTGCGAGTTCTTCCACCACCTCTTCGCGCAGCAGGCTGGCGGCGCGGTCCTCCATTTCGGTGAATTGCGGCGTCACCCCGGCCTCGAGCGGGAAGCGGCGCAGCAGCGCGGCGCAGAAGGCGTGGATCGTCTGGATCTTCAGACCGCCCGGCGTCTCGATGGCGCGGGCGAACAGCCTCCGGGCGCGGGCCAGCGCCTCGGCGTCGATCGGGCCGGCGGAGAGCCGCATCAGCGCCGCACGCAGCGCCGGTTCCGGCAGCATCGCCCAGCTGCCGAGCAGCTTGAACAGGCGGTTCTGCATCTCGCTCGCCGCCGCCTTGGTATAGGTCAGGCACAGGATGCGCTGCGGCGGCACCTGGGCCAGCAGCAGCCGCGCCACCCGGTCGATCAGCACCGAGGTCTTGCCGGACCCGGCATTGGCGGAAAGCCAGGTGGAAAAGCCCGGATCGGCGGCCTCGCTCTGGCGGGCGCTGGCGGCGTCGGTCATCCGACATCCTCCGGGGTGGGGTCGTCGGCCATCTCCCATTCGCCGAACCGGGCGAGATGGTCGTAGTCGCCGGCCCGCGATTCCAGCTCCACCGCGCGGCGCGCGGTATAGCCCTGGCCCTGCCGGCCGTAATGGGTCAGCAGCGTCTCCAGCCCGGCCAGGGTCGCCTCGGTCACCTCGGGGGTGATCTCGATCGCGGCCTCCTTCACCGGCGGACTGAGGCCGAGATAGGTGACGCGGGCCACCTCGGCCGGGCCGAATTCGGCGAAGGCGCCGCGTTCGGCCATCGCGGCCTCCAGCAGCAGCTGCTTGTCGAAGACGCGCTGCTGCTTCGTCGAGGGCAGGCTGCCGCTCTTGTAGTCGAGGATGTGCAGCCGGCCGTCGGGCAGGAGGTCGATACGGTCCGGCTGGGCGGTCAGCGTGAAATCGAGCGCCGGCAGGCGCAGCGCGCCCTTGCCCTCCAGCAGCGCCGGCCGGCCGGGCCGTGCCGCCTCGAGGGCAAGGAAATCGTCCGCCGCCCGTTCGAGCCGCGCCCGCCAGAGCCGCCGCGCGGTGGCCCAGGGAATGGTGTCCGCCATCACCTGGTCGGCCAGCGCCAGCAGCCGGGCCTTGGCCTCGGCCGCGGTCTCGTCCGGCCGGTCGGTCAGGAAGGCTTCCAGGATGCGGTGCAGGACCGAGCCGCGCAGCCTGGGATCGGGCGCCGGGTGAAGCGGGTCGAGCGGCACGAGGCGCAGGATATGCCGGGCATAGACCGCATAGGGATCGCGGATCAGCGTCTGGATGCCGGTCACCGGCAGTTGCTTCGGCCGTGCCGCGACCGGCGGCCGGGGCGAGGGCCGGCGGGCCGGCGCGGTGACCGTCTCCGGGGTTTCCAGCACGGCGGCAAGGGCGAGCCAATGGCGGCCGCGCGCGCGCATCTCGGCCAGCGCCTCCGGGCCACGGCCGGGCAGGCCGGCGAGCAGATTGGTCAGCCGGTTCAGCCAGCGCGAGGCGACGGTTTCCGCCTCAGCGTCGCGCTCGGCGCGCGACAGGATGATTTCCGGCGCGCCGGCGGCCTGCTGATAGTCATGCGCCGACAGGCCGATCTGCCGTTCCGGCAGCAGCAGCGACAGATCGTGCCGCATCTGCCGATTCAACCAGGGATCGGGGCTTGGCAGCGGCGGCCAGATCGCGTCGTTCAGCCCGGCGAGAATCACCAGATCGGCCTCGCGCACCCGCGCCTCGAGCGCGCCGCGGATCATGATCGTGGGGTGGACCTGCTCGGCGCCGCGGACCTCCTTGCGCTGCAGAAGCGCGGTGAACAGCGCGGCATAGTCGAAGCCGGAGAGCGTGCCGGCATGGGCCGCCTCGGCGCGCAACTCCTCGACCAGCGCCAAGGCGGCGAGGCCGGCCTCCTTCTCCCACAGCGCGCCGCTGCCCTGGCCCTCCGGTCCCTGGGCCAGCGCCTCGCTGCGCGCGATGTGGCGGGCGAGATGGCCCGAAAGCGGCTCTGTTCCAGCGGTTTCGAGACCGCCGAGCGTGGCGGCGAGCCAATGGGCCCAAGCCGGCAGGCCGGGATCGTCCTGCGCTTCGGCCCAGGCGATCAGGCTGGCCGGCTCGGGGAAGGCCGGGCCGTGGCGGCGCAGCCGCATCTCCAGCGCACGGGTCCAGCGCAGATGGTCGCCGCGCGCGCCGCTGCCGGAATTGGTCAGCGGGTGTTTGAGCAGCGTCAGCAGCGCCTCGAGCGACAGCCGGCGGCCGGCGAGCGCCGCCATATGGCGCAGCAGGCGGCCGGGCGGCGATAGGGCGAGCGGCTGGCCGGCGCTGTCGTCGGGGCGGATGCCCCAGCGGTCGAGCGCGGCGGTGACCTGTCGGGTCAGCATCCGGTCGGGTGTGATCAGCGCGGCCGGGCGGTTGGCCTCGGCGGCCGCGCGCAGGCGGAGCGCGATCGCCAGCGCCTCGGCCCGAGGGCTCGGCGCCTCGATCAGCGTCACCTGCGCCATCGCGGTGGGAAGGTCGGGCAGGCCGGGGCCCTCGACCAGCCAGCGGTCGGTGACCGGGGCGGGGCGCAGCGACAGCGACAGCACCCGGTTGCGCGCCGGGTCGGGAGCCGGGTCCGCGACCCAGGGGCGCACCGCCGCGGGGGCCAGATCCAGGCTGGAACAGAGCCGGGCAAAGCGGAACTGGGGATGGTCCTCGCCGGTCAGGGGATCGGCCAGCGCCGCCCAGTCGGCGGCCGGCAGGTCGAAGTCGAAGCCGGGCAGGATCACCGCACCCTGCGGCAGACGGGCGACGGCCTGCAGCATCAACTGCGTCGTCCCGCGCGAGCCGGTGGAGCCGACCACGATGACCGGATGTCGCGGCGGCGCCTCCGCCCAGCGGGCGGCGAGGGCCTCGACGACGCGGCGCTGGCGGGCCTCGGTATCGGGCGGGCTCTCGGCGCCGAAATAGGGCGCGACGATTTGCAGGAACTTCAGGCTGCGCTCCCAATGGCGGGAGTGGTTCGAGACGTCGAGCCGGGCCAGCGCCTCCGGGGTCACGCCTTCGCCCTGCATCTCGTCCATCAGCGTGGCCAGGCTGTCGGCGAGGTCGAACAGCGCGGCGCGGGGGGCGAGGTTCGGTTCGCGTTCGAGCAGCGCGGCGATCAGCCGGGTCAGCTCCAGCCGGCGGCGCAGCGGCGGCACCGCCGGCGGCAGCGCGGCGAGCGGATCCTCGGCGAGGTCGGTGATGAGCCGCAACCGGGGCAGCAGCAGCGCGCCATCGGCGGCCAGTGCCGCATGCAGGCGGCGCTGCATCCGCCGGGTATTGGCGAAGATCTCCACCCGGGCCAGCGCCTCGGGCGGGGCGCCGGCGAGCCGTGCCCGCAACCCGGCGGCCACCGCGCGCGGGAAATCGGCGCCGGGGGGCAGGCCGAACAGCCGGGGGGTCGTCGCGGGCTCAAACATCGGCTTCGGCCAACAGCGCCTCGGCCAGCCCGACCCCCTCGGGCCGGCCGACGTCGCACCAGCCGCCGCGATGCAGGGTGCCGAAGGCGCGGCCTTCGGCGATCAGGCTGTCCCAGAGACGGTTCAGCGAGAAAATCCGCTCGGGCCAGGCGGCGACGGCGGCGGTCTTGATGATCTGGGCGCCGGAATAGATCGCGCCGGGCGCGCGGCGCAGGCGGCCAGCGGCGTCGGGCAGGAAGTCGCCCTGGCCGGCATGGCCGCGGGCGGCCGCGGGCGGGATCAGGAGCAGCAAGGCGTCCATCCGCGCCGGATCCCAGGCGGCGCGCAATTCGGCGAGCGGGTTGGCGCCGGTCCAGATCGCGTCGCTGTTCAGGGTGAAGACGGCGCCCGACGGCAGCAGCGGCAGCGCCGCCTTCAAGCCGCCGCCGGTTTCCAGCAGCTCGGGCTCATGCGAGAGCGACAGGCCGCGCGGGGCGAGATGGGCGGCGATCTGCTCGGGCAGGTAATGGGTGTTCACCACGATGCGGCCGAGGCCGGCGCCCTCTGCCAGGGCCAGGGCATGGTCGATCAGCGGCCGGCCGGCGACCTCGATCAGCGGTTTCGGCCGTTGGGCGGTTAGCGCGCCCATCCGGGTGCCGAGCCCGGCGGCGAACAGCATCAGGGCGTCGGGGCGGTCAGGCATCGGTCGCGGATCCGGTCAAGGGCGTCAGGCTCGGGTGCGGGCAGCAGGGCGAGGGCGGGGGCGAGCGGCGCGGGCAGGTCGCGCAAGAGGTCGCGCCAGACCCGCGGCAGATAGGCGAGGTAGCCGGTCTTGCCCTGCTCCAGCGCCAGCCGGGCGAAGACGCCGAGAATGCGCAGATGCCGCTGGGCGCCGATGGTGCGGTAGGCCTGGGCGAAGGCTTCAGGCGCGAAGCCGCGGGCGGCGGCGAAGCGGGCGATCAGCGCGGCCTCGGTGGCCGGCGCGATGTCGCGGCGGGCGTCCTGCAACAGCGAGACGAGGTCGTAGGCCGGGTGGCTCAGCAGCGCCAACTGGAAGTCCAACACACCGACCCGGGCGAGACCGCTGCGCTCCGGCAGCCAGAGCAGGTTTTCGGCGTGATAGTCGCGCAGGATCATCACCGGGGGTAGCGGCGGCAGGGCGGCCAGCGCCTCGGCCATGGCCGCGATCAGCGGCGCGGGGTCGTCGCGGCTGCCGGTCAGCGCGAAGCGGTAATGGGTGATCGCGGGGGCCACCGCCTCGGCCATCGCGGCGGCGTCATAGGCGGCCAGGCCGGGCAGCGGCGCCGCCGCCTGAAGCGCGAGCAGCACATCCGTCGCCGCGGTATAAAGCGCCAGCTCGCGCCCCGGCTCGGCGGCAAGCAGGCGGGCGAAGAGCCCGTCGCCCAGATCTTCCAGCAGCAGGAAGCCGGCCGCCTCGTCGGCGGCGAAGATCGCCGGGGCCGACAGGCCGAGACCGCGCAGGTGGGCGTCGACCCGCCGGTAGGCCGCGAGATCCTCGCCCGAGCCGGGCGGCGCATCCATCAGCACCGCGCTGCGGCCATCGGGCAGGGCGAGCCTTTCGTAGCGGCGGGCGGAGGCGTCGCCGGCCAGGAACCGGCGGCGGGCCGCGCCCCAGCCGGCGGCGCGGCAGAAGTCTTGGGCGGTGGCGGCGCGGTCAGCTGGCAAGGGCCGTCTCCTGACGGGCCAGATCGGCCAGCAAGGCGGCCCAGCGGTCGGCACCCTCCAGGACGACGGTGCGCGCATCGCCCTCGGCGCTGGGCTGCAGGGAAAGCCGCAGCGCCTCGGGCGGGGTCAGGGGGCCCAGACGGTCGGGCCATTCGACCAGGCAGATCGCCCGTTCGAACGCCTCTTCGAGCCCGAGCTCGGCGATCTCGTCGGGGCCGGTGAGGCGGTAGAGGTCGGCATGCCACAGCTCTACCCCGCCCGCCTCGTAGCATTGCACCAGGGTGAAGCTGGGCGAGGGCACGTCCTCCATCTGCCCGAGCGCGGCCAGGCGGGTCTGGATCAGCGCGCGGGCCAGATGGGTCTTGCCGGCGCCGATCGGGCCTTCGAGCAGCAGCGTGTCGCCGGCGGCAAGCCGCGGCGCCAGCCAGGCGCCAAGCGCGGCGGTGGCTTCGGGCGAGGGCAGGGCGAGGGTCAGGCGGGCGCTCATGGCCGGAGTCTGGCCGAGCGCGGCGGGGGCCGCAAGCGGGTTCCGGCGCGGCGGGGGGTCAGGCGCTCTGGCGGCTGCCTTGCACGACGCCGGGGCGGCGCGACGGCGCGGGCTTGAAACCGATCAGCGAGGCGCCGCCCGGCAGGGCCGCGAAACGGCAGCTCAGCAGCCTGCCGTCGTTCAGCCGGGCCTCGCCCTGCCAGGGTTGGCGGGCGCCGGTTTCCAGCACGAAGGTCTGGGCCTCGCTCCAGACCGGCGACAGCGCCGAGAGCCGCTGCCAGGAGTTGACCGCCTCGGCGATCGACGCATCGCGCGGCAAGCCCGAGGCGTCGTGCCACAGCTGGTCATAGGCGGTGTTGGAAAACAGCAGCAGCCCGGTGGGCGCGAAGACGGCGATCGCCTCCTCGAGGCTGTCGAACACGGCATGGCTGAGCTGCAGGTCGCCGCGGAACCGGCGGGCCAGCGCGGTTTCGGCGCTGATGTCCTCGATCACGAAGGCCAGCGCCCCGTCGGGATGCGGCCGGCCGTTGACGCGGTAGGTCTGGCCGTTCGGCAGGGTCCAGGTTTCCGCATATTCGCCGGAAGCGGCCGCCTTTTCGAGCGCCGCGATCTCGGCCCGCCAGGTCTTGTAGTCGCGTGGCTCGGGCAGCATCTGATGCTCGCGCATCGCGTCGAGCATGGCCAGCAGCGTCGGCCGGCCGGAAAGGAAGTCCGCCGGCAAGCCGGTCAGGTCGATCAGCGCAGGGTTGAACAGAGCCAGGCGGCGCTTGCGGTCGAAGATCGCCAAGCCGATGGTGAGATGGCCGAAGGTCTTGGTCAGGGTCTGCATGAAGCTGCGCAGCGCCTGTTCGGCATGCACCGTGGTATCGGCGGGAAGGGCGAAATAGACCCGGTCGCCGCCCAGCGGGAAGCCCTGGATATCGAACCAGCGCGGCTCCGGCCTGTCGGGCAGGGTCAGCGCGCAACGCTGGCATTCGGGCGTGCTGGTGGCGCCGATCAGCTTGGGGAAAAGTCCGGGCAGCGGCCAGGCCTGCACCTCGGCCCCCGGCCGCTGCGCGGCGACCAGATCGAGATAGCCACGGTTGGCCCAGGTGATGGTGCCATCGGCATCTTCGCGCCAAGCCGGAAAGGGCGCGCGATCGAGCGTGGCCCGCAAGCTTGCCAATTCCTCTTCCAGCGCATGCTGGTTGAGTCCCTCCGCCCCCTGCGAATCCGGTTCGCTCAGGACGATCCTGGTCAGGCCGCCGAGCCATTCCGCCCGCAGGCTCAGAGGATTGCGGGTGGCGCCGGCGAGAGTGAGCCGCCCGTAGTCGGGCAGCCGGGCGAGCTTTTCCTCCAATCCAGGGAAGCGGGGTGCGGCATAGGCCATCAGCCTTGCCCAGGGGTCGCCGCCGACCGGGCTGCGCGACAGCAGGGCGCGACCGCTTTCGCTGGCGTCGACCAGCTCGGTGCGGTCGAATAGGAACACGCAGGCGCCCGATGTCTCCGAGAAGATTCCGAACGGTTTCGTCGAGTTGCGCGACAGAACGCTGCGCAAGGCCCACAATGCGACCAATGCAGCCCCACATGACGATGCAACGATCGTCGCGAGATGCAGCCAAGTCATGTCCGTTTCCCCAGGCGGCCCTTTGACGGGCTCACAAAAGTATATGTAAACCAGAGATTGAAAACGTTAACGATTCGTTAACGTGGAAAACCTTGTGGAAAAACTGTCCGCTTGAGGCGCCTTTGAGGCGAATTACGGCGCGACCGGCAGGTTCGCCCCGAGCGCCCCGCTGCTCTCCGCCTCGATCCTGCCGCGCGGCCAAATCACTTCGACGATGGCGCCGCAACGCCCCGGGCGGCGGCCCTCGGGCAGGTGGGGATCGGCGGCATTGGCGAAGCTGAGTTCTGCCCCCGAACGTTCGAGCAGGGTCTTGGCGATGAACAGGCCGAGGCCCATCCCTTCATACTCCGGCCGCTCTACTTGCGGTTGAGTGGCGATCCGCGCCCGCAGGAAGGGATCGCCGATCCGGCCGAGCACATGCGGCGGATAGCCCGGCCCGTCGTCGACCACCCGGATCGAGAGCGACTCCGGGCTCCACTCCGCCTCGATCCAAACGGTGCTGGCGGCGAAATCGACGGCATTCTGGATCAGGTTGCGCAGGCCGTGGATGATCTCCGGCTGGCGGGCGACGACCGGTTGCCGCTCTTCGCCGCCGCGGACCGGCTGGGCGGTGATCTCCAGCGCCTTGCCGCGGTTGAGATGCGGCTCCGCGGCCTCGCGCAGGATCGCCTCGATGGGCGCCCGGTGCATGTGCAGGTCGTCTTTGCCGGCCCGGCCCATCGAGCGCAGGATGTCGCGACAGCGATCGGCCTGGTTGCGGATCAGCGCGGCGTCCTCGGCCAGTTCGGGCTGGTCCTTCAGCTCTTCGATCAATTCGGTCGAGACGAGCTTGATCGTGGCGAGCGGCGTGCCGAGCTCATGCGCGGCGGCGGCCACCACGCCGCCGAGGTCGATCAGCTTCTGCGCCCGGGCCAGCGCCATCTGGGTGGCTAGCAGCGCCTCGGAGACCGAGCGGATCTCGGAGGCGACGCGGCGGGAATAGAGGCCGATGAAGACGATGCCGATGACGATGGCGAGCCAGAAGCCGAAGCGCAGCGTGCGCGGCACCATCAGCAGATGGCCGTCGGCCAGCTCCAGCGGCATGCCGAAGGCGGCGACGACGGAGATCAGCACGATCGCCATGCCGCCCAGCACCAGCGTGGTGCGCAGTTGCAGGGCGGTGGCCGAGATCGTCACCGGGGCCAGGATCAGCAGGGCGAAAGGATTGTCGAGCCCGCCGGTGAGGAACAAGAGACAGGACAGCTGCGACAGGTCGAACATCAAGGTGAGCAGCGCCTCGAGTTCGGTCAGCCGCTTGTTGGCGGGCAGGATGGCGATGGCGGCCAGGTTGGCGCCGACCGCGGCCCCCACCACCAGCAGGCACAGACCGAGTTCGAGCTGAACGCCATAGACGAAGACGGCGGAAAAGATCGCCGTGAGCTGGCCGAGGATTGCCATCCAGCGCAGCAGGACCAGGGTGCGAATCCGCACCCAGTCGCTGCCGCGGCTGTCGCGAAGGCTTGGTGAGATCTGGCTGTGCAGCGTCAAGGGAAAGTCGTCGCCCGGGTCAGAGTGTCCTATTGTTAGGCTGCGACGGATCGGGGATCAATGAGCCGCGCGCTACGGGAGGATATCGGCGATGACCAAAATCTATGCCGCGACGGCGGCCGTGTTCATTGCGCTTTTGTTGGGCGGGCTGACCTATTTCGTTCTTGTGGGTCAGAACCAGGATCCGTTCAGCCGCTGTCGCACCGGCCAGGTCACCGCCGGCATGGGCAGCATCGGCGGGCCGTTTACCTTGGTGAATGAAGACGGCCAGGCGGTGACCGACAAGGAGGTTCTGAAAGGCCCCTCGCTGGTTTATTTCGGCTACACCTTCTGCCCCGACCTTTGCCCGGTGGACAATGCGCGCAACGCCGAGGCGGTGGACATCCTTGCCAAACACGGGATCGACGTGACGCCGGTGTTCATCACCATCGATCCGAAACGCGATACGCCGCAAGTAATGCGCGACTTCACCGAGAATTTCTCGCCAAAGATGATTGGATTAACTGGCACTCTCGAACAAGTAGATGCCGCCGCAAAAGAATACCGGGTCTATCACAAGATTCAGGACCCTACCCAGAAGTATTATCTAATAGATCATTCCACCTTTACCTATCTGATGCTTCCCGGCCGCGGCTTTGTCGACTTCTTCCGCCGCGAGGAGACGCCGGAACAGATGGCCGATCGCGTCGCCTGTTTCGTGAAGGCATCGCACGGTATTTGACCGCATCGCCCGATGTCCCTAAGAGATTCCTGTAAGATAGGACTATTCGGGGACAAAAATGCCGGAAGACGAGGATTTGGCGAGCCTTGGCGCGGACCGCTCGCTGTTGCTGGTCGACGACGACGAGCCCTTCGTCAAGCGGCTCGCCCGCGCGATGGAGAAGCGCGGGTTCGAGCCTGAGACGGCAGAAAGCGTGGCGGCCGGCAAGTCGATCGCGACAAGCCAGCCACTGGCCT
>JAKAJW010000197.1 GCA_021813645.1 Pseudomonadota bacterium
GGCACGCCCCGCGGCATCGGCATCGGCGAGGCAGGCGGCGGCCTGCAGCGCGCCGCTCGCCGCGCCGGCGGACAGCACGAAGCCGCGCCCGTCGTCGCCGGTCGGCGGCCGGGCGGGATCAGGACGGAACATCGCGCCGGTCTCGTCCCAGAGCAGCTTGCCGCCGCAGTGGCTCCAAAGATGGACGACCGGTGACCAGCCGCCGGACATGGCGACCGCGTCGCAGGCGATCTCTTCGATCACCGCCCCCTCGCCCGCCTGCAGGCAGACGGCGACGCCGGTGACGCGCCGCCCGCCAGTCACCTTGGCCAGGGCGCGGCCGGTCTCGACCCGGATGCCGGCGGCGCGGGCCTTGTCGGGCAGCGCGCCCTTCGCCTCGGGCCGGGCGTCGAGGATCGCCGGCACCATCAGCCCGGCCGCCTTCAGCGCCAGCGCGGTGCGATAGGCGTCGTCGTTGTTGGTGACGACGACGGTGCGGTCGCCAGGGCTGACGGCCCAGTTTTCCAGATAGTCGCGCACCGCCGAGGCGAGCATGACGCCGGGAATGTCGTTGCCTGCGAAGGCCAGCGGCCGCTCGATGGCGCCGGTCGCGGCGACGACGCGCCGGGCGCGGACCCGCCATAGCCGGTGCCGCGGCCGGCCGTCGCCGGGGGTGTGATCGGCCACCTTCTCGTCGATCAACACATAGCCGTGGTCGTAGACCCCGGCCGCCGTGGCGCGCAGCCGGAGGGTGACATTCGCCATCTTGCCAAGGGCTTCGACGGTCTCCCTCACCCAGGTTTCGGCAGGCTTGCCGTCGATCTCGACGCCATCGACCGGCGCCCGGCCGCCCCAATGGGCGCTTTGCTCGACCAGCAGCACCCGAGCCCCCGTGGCGGCGGCGACACGCGCTGCCTGCAGCCCGGCGATGCCGCCGCCCGCGATCAGAACGTCGGTGAAGAAATAGCAGTATTCGTAACGGTCTGCGTCGCGTTCCTGCGGCGCCCGGCCGAGCCCGGCCGATTGCCGGATGAAGGGCTCGAACAGGTATTTCCAGGCCGGGCGGGGATGAAGGAAGGTCTTGTAGTAGAACCCGGCCGGCAGGAAGCGGGCGGCGGCATTGTTCAGCACGCCGAGGTCGAACTCCAGGCTCGGCCAGTGGTTCTGGCTGGTCGCGGTGAGACCGTCGAACAACTCGGTGGTTGTGCTGCGCTGGTTGGGCTCGAAGCGGCCGCCCTCGCCGAGATTGACGAGCGCATTCGGTTCCTCGGCGCCGGCCGCGACCGGGCCGCGCGGGCGATGATATTTGAAGCTGCGGCCGACCATCATCTGGTCGTTGGCCAGGAGCGCCGCCGCCAGCGTATCGCCGGCGAAGCCCTTGAACCGCTTGCCGTTGAAGCGGAAGTCGAGCGGCTTGCTGCGGTCGATCAGCCGGCCGCCGGCGGCCAGACGGGTGCTCATTTGCGGCCCTCCCAGCCCGGCCGCCTGGCCTTGATCGCCGCCACCAGTTCGGCCGGGGGTTCCTTCGACTGCGCCGGATAGGTGCCGAAGACCTCGAGCGTCGCGGTGTCGCGCGCGGCGAGGAACCACTTGCCGCAGCCATAGGCATGCCGCCAGCGCTCGAAATGCACGCCCTTGGGGTTCTTGCGGGCGAACATGTAGGCCTCGTAATCCGCGTCCGACGAGCCGGCGCCGAACCGCTTCAGATGCGCCTCGCCGCCGGGGGCGAGCTCGGTTTCCTCGGCCTTCACGCCGCAGTAGGGGCAGGTGAGGGTCAACATGGGCAGGCCTCCGGGACCGGGAAAGGCCGGGGAACCCGCCCCCGGGCCTTCGAAATTTTTCCGAACAGAAGAAGCAGCCTGGGGGACATCAATGCGCCACCCCCGCCGCGACGCTTTCGTCGATGAAGCGGCCCTCGCGGAACCGGTCGAGGCCGAATTCGGCGGCGAGCGGCCCCGGCTCGCCCTTCGCCATCAGTTCCGCCATCGCCCAGCCGGAGCCGGGGATCGCCTTGAAGCCGCCGGTGCCCCAGCCGCAGTTGATGAAGCAGTTGCCGAGCGGGGTCTTCGAGAGGATCGGCGAGCGGTCGCCGGTCATATCGACGATGCCGCCCCATTGCCGCAGCATCTTCAGCCGCGAGAGCATCGGGAAGGTCTCGACCAGCGCCCGCAGGGTCTCCTCGATATGGTGGAAGGAACCGCGCTGGGTGAAGTTGTTGAACCCGTCGGTGCCGCCGCCGATCACCATCTCGCCCTTGTCGGATTGGCTGATATAGCCGTGCACGGTGTTGGCCATCACCACCACGTCCAGGCAGGGCTTGATCGGCTCGGAGACCAGCGCCTGTAGCGCCACGGCTTCGATCGGCAGGCGGAAGCCCGCCATCTCGGCAACCTGCCCCGAGTGGCCGGCGACGACGATGCCGAGCTTGCCGCAGCCGATGAAGCCCTTGGTGGTCTCCACCCCGGTCACCCTGCCGCCTTCGGAGCGGACGCCCTTCACCTCGCATTGCTGGACGATGTGCATTCCCATCGCCGAGCAGGCGCGGGCATAGCCCCAGGCGACGGCATCGTGCCGGGCGGTGCCGCCGCGGGCTTGGTAGAGCGCGCCGAGCACCGGGTAGCGCGGCCCGTCGATGTTGAGGATCGGCACCAGTTCCTTCACCTTGGCCGGCTCGATCCATTCGGTCGCGACGCCCTGCAGCAGGTTGGCATGGACGGTGCGCAGATAGCCGCGGACTTCGTGATGGGTCTGGGCCAGCATCAAGAGGCCGCGCGGGCTGAACATGACGTTGTAGTTCAGCTCCTGGCTCAGCGTCTCGTAGAGGCTGCGCGCCTTTTCATAGATCGCGGCCGAGGGGTCCTGCAGGTAGTTCGAGCGGATGATCGTGGTGTTGCGGCCGGTGTTGCCGCCGCCAAGCCAACCCTTCTCGATCACCGCGACATTGGTGATGCCGAAGTTCTTGCCCAGATAATAGGCGGTGGCGAGGCCATGCCCCCCGGCGCCGACGATCACAACATCGTAGGCGGCGCGCGGCTCGGGCGAGGTCCAAGCGCGTTCCCAGCCGCGATGGTCGCGAAACGCCTCACGAGCGAGGGCGAAGACGGAATAGCGTTGCATCGGCGGATCGAATCCCTCTCGGCGGGCTGCCCCGCAGCGGTTCTGGCCGAGCCTACAGCGAATGCCATCTTCGCAAGCGGCACATTCGGGAAGAATACGACATGGCCGCCCGGCTGCGGCAGAAGGCCCCGCGCCCAGACACCGCGGCAGAGGGGGCTTTTGCTGTCAGGGCTTTGGTCTTAGATGGAGACCGAAGGAGACGCAGATGACCGACTGGCAATTCTGGCTCGCAGCGGGAGTGGTGACGCTGATGGTCGTGGTGCTTCTGCTGCTCGCGCTGCGCGGGCGGCAGGAAGCGGATCCGGCGGCCGAGCACGATTTGCAGGTCTACCGCGACCAGCTGAAGGAGGTCGAGCGCGACCTCGCCCGCGGAACGATCGGGGCAGACGAGGCCGACCGACTGCGGGCCGAGGTGGGCCGGCGGGTGCTCGAGGCCGACCGGGCGCGCGGCAGCGAGGCGGAAAGCCGGTCGGCGCCGCGGCAGGCGACGATCGCGGCGGCCATGACGATCGTGCTGGTCGGCGCCGGGGCGCTCTGGCTCTACGACCGGATCGGCGCGCCGGGGTATCCGGACCTGCCGATCGCCGAACGGATCGCCGCCTCGCAAAAGGCGATGGCGGCCCGGCTGAACCAGGCGCAATACGAGGCGGCCGCGCCGAAGCCGGATCTGCCCGCCCCGGACCCGAAATTCCTCGAGCTGATCGCCAAGCTGCGCCAAGCGGTGGCGACCCGGCCCGACGATCTGCAGGGCCAGCAGCTGCTTGCGAGAAGCGAGACCAAGGCCGGCGATTTCGCCGCCGCCTGGAAGGCCCAGGCGCAGGTGATCCGGCTGCTGGGCGCCAAGGCCACGGCGGAGGACTACGCTTGGCAGGCCGAGTTGATGGTGCTGGCCGCCGGCTGGCACGTCTCGCCGCAGGCCGACAAGCCCTTGGCGACAGCTCTGCGGCTCGACCCTGCGGATTCGCGGGCGCGGTTCCTGACCGGGCTGCTCTACGAGCAGATCGGCCGGCCCGACCTGACCTTCCAGCTCTGGGAGCCCCTGCTGCAGGGGCCGCAGGACGCGCCCTGGATCGCTCCGATCCGCGATCAGATCGAAACCATCGCGGCGGCGGCCGGGATCAACTATCAACTGCCACCGGCACCCGGCACCGGACCGACCGGGGCCGATGTGGCGGAGATGGCAAAACTGCCGCCCGAGCAGCGCGCGCAAATGATCCGCGGCATGGTCGAGCAGCTCGCCGGCCGGCTGGCCAATGGCGGCGGCAGCGTCGACGAATGGGCCCGGCTGATCCGCGCCTATGGCGTGCTGGGCGAGACGGCCAAGCAGCAGGATGCGCTGGCCAAGGCGCGGGCCGCCTTTGCGAACTCGCCGGCCGATCTGGCCAAGCTGACGGCGGCGGCCGCACCGCCGGCCGCCGGGGCGGCGGCGCTGCCAGGGCCGAGCGCCGGCGATGTGGCGGCGGCACAGACGATGTCGCCGCAGGATCGCCAGACGATGATCGAGGGGATGGTGGGCAAGCTGGCCGAGAAGCTCGACGCCGAGGGCGGCAGCCCGGCGGAATGGGCGCGGCTGATCACCTCCTACGGCGTGCTGGGTCAGACCGACAAGGCCAAGGCCGCCTGGGTCAAGGCACAGGCCGCCTTCGCCGGGCATGCCGATCAACTCGCCCCAGTGAAGGCCGCGGCGGAACGGGCCGGGGTGGCCGGGTGAGCGTCTACGATGCGATCGAGGATTTCGCCGCGGCGCTGCCGGCGATGCGGTCGGTGGCCGGGCTCGACCTCGGCACCAAGACGATTGGAGTGGCGATTTCCGACCGGCTGTTGACGGTGGCGACGCCGGCGATGGTGATCCGGCGGGTGAAGTTCACCGAGGATGCCGCGGCGCTTCTGCGTCTGGCGGCGGAACGCGAGCTTGGCGGCTTCGTGCTCGGCCTGCCGCGCAACATGGACGGATCGGAAGGGCCGCGCTGCCAATCCACTCGGGCCTTCGCCCGCAATCTGGCCGCGCTGACCGAACTGCCGATCGGCTTTTGGGATGAGCGTCTGTCGACCGTGGCGGCGGAACGCGCGCTGCTGGAGGCGGATGCATCCCGAAAACGTCGCAAAGAGGTCATCGACCAGGTCGCCGCCGGCTATATATTGCAGGGCGTCTTGGACCGGCTGAGGCATCTGCGAGGACCGCGGTGAAGGACGACATCTGGGTGCGGGAAGAGATCGACAGCCCCTGCGTGAAGGTCTGCGTCGTCCATCCGGAGGCGCGGATCTGCGTGGGCTGCCATCGCACGCTGGACGAGATCGCTGCCTGGTCGCGGATGACGCCCGAGGCCCGCCGGGAAATCATGGCCGAACTGCCCGGACGTGCGCCGCTGCTGCGACGCCGGCGCGGCGGGCGCGCGGCGCGGCTCGACCGGCCGTCCTAGACCTCCTGGCCGACCGCCTCGTCAGGCGCAGTCGGCCGCGTGGGCCCGACTCAGAGGCCGAGCGCCTTGCGCAGCATGTTGAGCGCGACCACGGCGAGGAAGGCCGCGAAGACCCGGCGCAGCGGCTTGGGGTCCATCGCATGTGCGAGCTTCACCCCCCACGGTGTGGTGATCAGCGTCATCGCGATGACCAGAAGGAAGGCGGGGACGTTCACCAGGCCAACGGTGTAGGGCGGCGCGGCGATCGCCGGGGTGAACAGGAAGGTCGCCACCGAGGGCACCGCGATCAGCATGCCGAACCCCGCCGCGGTGGCGACGGCGCGGTGAATGGGCGTGGCGAACAGCGTCATCATCGGCACGCCGAAGGAACCGCCGCCGATCCCCATCAGCACCGAGAGGAAGCCGACGATCGGCGACAGCACCATCCGCAGCGTGCCCGTCGGCATCGCCGCCCCAAGCCGCCATTCGGCCCGGCCGAGGCCGAGATAGGCGGCGACGACGAGGGCGAGCGCGCCGAAGATCAGTTGCAGCGTCGAGGTGTGCAGCTGGGCCACCGCGAAAGAGCCGAGCACCGAGCCCACCACGATGCCCGGGCCATAGCCCCGCAGGATCACCCAATCCACGGCGCCCTTGCGGTTATGGGCGAGCACCGAGCGCGCCGAGGTGACGATGATCGTGGCCAGCGAGGTCGCGACGCAGATCTGCATCAGATGCGGCCCGCCGTAGCCGAGCGAGGAGAAGGCATAGAAGAAGGCCGGCACCAGCACGATGCCGCCGCCGACGCCGAGCAGGCCGGCCAGCACGCCGCCGAGCCCCCCGATCACCACAAGCAACAAGGCCATCGGTAGCAGGGCGGCGGTGGCGGGCATTCTCGGGGCTCCTTGACGCGCGTTGGGATATTTGAGTGCCCGCATACAGCGGCGCGCCGGAACTGGCCAGAGGCCGCCGGAAAAGCTTGGCCACAGATGCAGATTTGCCCGGCAGCGCGGCCAAAGCCTCCGCGCCGGGTTTGAGCCGCCCCGACCTCAGGCGGCGGCGCGGGCCACCTCGGCAAGCGCGGCATCGAGGGTTTCCAAGCCGGCGCCGGGACGCGCGGCCCCCTCGGACAGGAGCCGACGCCAGCCGCGGGCGCCGGGCGCGCCATGGAACAGGCCGAGCATATGCCGGGTGACCTGGTGCAGCCGACCGCCAGCGGCGAGATGGGCAGCGATATAGGGCCGGAAGACCTCCACCGCCTCGAGCGCCGTCAGCCGACGCCGATCAGACCAAAGCCGGGTGTCCGCCTCCAGCAGAAGCGCGGGCTCGTGATAGGCGGCGCGACCGATCATCACCCCGTCGAGCCCCTGGGCCAGCAGCGCCTCGGCCTGCTCGAGATCGGTGATGCCGCCGTTGATGGAGATATCAAGCGCCGGAAACGCGCGTTTCATCGCCAGCACCAGCCCATAGTCGAGCGGCGGAATCTCGCGGTTCTCCTTCGGCGAGAGCCCCTGCAGCCAGGCCTTGCGGGCATGGATGGTGACGCGGCGCAGGCCGGTCGCGACCAGGGTTTCGAGGAAGGCCGGCAGCGTCTCCTCGGGCCGCTGGTCATCAACGCCAAGCCGGCATTTCACCGTCACCTCGACCGGACTCGCCTCCTGCATGGCCGCCACGCAGGCGGCGACGCGCGCCGGCTCGAACATCAGCACGGCGCCGAAACAGCCCGACTGCACCCGGTCGGAGGGGCAGCCGACGTTCAGGTTGATCTCGTCATAGCCCCAGGCGGCGGCGATCCTTGTCGCCTCGGCCAGCTCGGTCGGCTCCGAACCGCCGAGCTGCAGCGCCACCGGATGTTCGGCCGCGTCATAGTCGAGCAGCCGCGCCCGATCGCCGTGCCGGATGGCGGCGGCAGTGACCATTTCCGTATAGAGCAGGGTCCGACGCGACAGCACGCGATGGAAGGCGCGGCAATGCCGGTCCGTCCAATCCATCATCGGTGCAACGCTGAGGCGCGCGGCGTCGCGAATCGTCAAACTCCCTTGTTTCTTGGGGTTTTCCGACCCGACCATCTTCCCGATTTTTCCCGATTTGGCCCCGTTCGGCGCGATTTCGACCAAAAGTGCTACACGATGTAGCACTCGAGCCGGTCGTGTAGCACCGCCGGCACGGGCACGCCAAGGCCTGCGACAGGATTTCTGGTTTGATCTCCCTGCACAGGCTCGCGGACCTCCTGTTTCTTCCCGTTCGAACGATCACATCGCCTACCCGGGCAACCCGGTGGCGGCTGATCGGATCCAGACAACTCGAGTCAAGATTACGCAAGGAGACCCAGATGGGCACGATCATCGAACGCAAGAGCAAGACCGGCGGCAAGCGCTATACCGCACAGATCCGGCTGAAGCATGAGGGCAAAATTGTCGTCAGCGAGGCGAAGACCTTCGCGCAGCGCCGCATGGCCCTCGGTTGGCTGAAGAGGAAAGAAGTTCTCGTCGAGGAAGCCGGTGGCGCGTTGGCCTTCTCGTTAGGCGAGAAGAGCGCGGCTGCTCAGTCTGTCACCGGCGTTGATGTCATCGACGCCTATCTCAAATCCCTGCGGAAGACCCCCGGCAAGACCAAGCTCGGGTATCTCGAGATGCTCAAGCGTTTTGACATCGCGCAGCGGGACTGGCGGACGCTCACGACCACCGATTTCATCACCTTCGGCAGCGATCTCCTGAAGGGGGTGCAACCTGCCCCCAAGGATCTGAACAAGGCCACGGCAGAGACGTTCGAACTCAAAGCTCGCCAACCCCAGACCGTGGGCAACATCCTTGCGCATCTGAAAACCGTGCTCGAGTATGCCGGGCCGATCATCGGGCACAAGCTGCCGACTGCCGACTTCCATGAAGCGATGAAAAACATGCGGCATACCGGGACGATCTGTCGTTCTCGCGAGCGGACCCGGCGCCCCACTCTGCAAGAGCTGGATATGCTCTTGGACTACTTCCACAAACGTTTCTTGAATGATCCGCGCTGCGTCCCGATGCACATGGTCATTCACAACCAGATCTTCGGGTGCAATCGTCTCGGGGAGTGTGCCCGCGCCACTTGGGACGACTACAACAGCGACGATGAGGAGCAGGTCATCAAGAACATGAAGCACCCGCGGAAAACGGATGGCAACGACGTGACTGTCAAGGTGCGCGAGGAACAGCGGCTCGTGATCGACGCCATGCCTCGGACGAGCGACCGGATCTTCCCCTATCACAAAGACACGATGTCGCGTCTCTTCACCGAGGCTTGTCAGCTTCTGGACATCAAGGATCTGCACTTCCACGATCTTCGCCACGAAGGGATCTCCCGGCTCTTCGAAATGAGCCTGACCATTCCCGAAGTCGCGGCCGTTTCCGGTCACAAATCCTGGCAACTGCTGAGCCGCTACACGCACCTCAAGAAAAAGGGCGACAAATTCGAAGGGTGGATCTGGATCGAACGGCTTCGCGAAGGAAAGCTCTGATCCGGAGGCTCACACCTTGGCCAGCGGGACATCTCTCGCCGGCCAAGGCTTGGCGAAAGCACCCAGCCTTCTTGCCTCGCCAGCAACCTTCGGTAGTCTGGCCTCCGAAACGAAGGCGGAGTTGGGCGATTTCACTTTCCGAGCGCGATGTCTGTAGCAAGTTCATAACCCCGGCCCTTCAGCGCGCGGGCTGGGATCTGCAGACCCAGATTTCCGAAGAGAAGACCCTGACCGACGGGCGCATCATCGTTCGCGGTCGCATGGTTGCGCGCGGCAAGAAGAAACGGGCGGATTACGTTCTCTATCTGAAGCCGAACATCCCGATCGCCATCATCGAGGCCAAGGACAAGTCCCATGCCCTCGGCGACGGGATGCAGCAAGCGCTCGCCTATGCAGAGATGCTGAGGGTGCCCTTCGCGTTCTCCTCGAACGGCGATGGCTTCGTCTTCCACGACAGGACCGGCCAAGCGACCTCGATGGAAACGACGATCGGGCTCGATGACTTTCCGTCTCCGGACGAGCTCCAGCGCCGCTACGAGATTTGGAAAGGGTTGACCGAGCCGCAAGCCGCGGTCGCCTTCCAGAACTATTACGACGGCAAGACGCCCCGCTACTACCAGATGAACGCCATCAACGCGGCCGTCGAAGCGATCGCCAAGGGGCAGGATCGCCTGCTGCTCGTGATGGCCACCGGGACGGGCAAGACCCTCACGGCCTTCCAGATCATCTGGCGTCTATGGAAGGCCGGCGCGAAGAAGCGTGTTCTCTTCCTCGCCGACCGGAACGTCCTTGTCGACCAGACCATGGTCAACGACTTCCGCCCCTTCATCGGAGCAATGGCGAAGCTCTCGACGAATGCCAAGGCGATCGAGCGGCCGGACGGCAGCCTCGAAAACGTGACACTCGCGATGGATCGCAAGAGGCGCATCAACACCGCCTATGAGATCTATCTGGGTCTCTACCAGGCGCTGACCGGCCCGACGGACGCACAGAAGATCTACCGCGAACTCTCGCCCGACTTCTTCGATCTCATCATCGTCGACGAGTGTCACCGGGGCAGCGCCGCTGACGACTCCGCCTGGCGCGAGATCCTGGAACACTTCTCGGGCGCGACCCAGATTGGCCTGACGGCGACCCCGAAAGAGACGGAATACGTTTCGAACATCAATTACTTCGGCCAGCCGATCTACAGCTACTCCCTCAAGGAAGGGATCAGCGACGGCTTCCTCGCCCCTTACAAGGTCATCAAGTGCCATTTCGACCGGGATGTCGAAGGCTACCGCCCCGAGCAGGGTCAGCTCGACCGCGACGGCAACGAAGTCGAGGATCGCCTCTACAACACCAAGGACTTCGACCGCACTCTCGTCATCGACGACCGCACCAAACTGGTTGCGAATCGGGTGTCGCAATTCCTCAAGGAAAGCGGAGACAGGTTCCAGAAGACCATCGTCTTCTGCGTCGACCAGGAACATGCCGCCCGGATGCGTCAGGCGCTGATCAACGAGAATGAGGACCTTGTCGCGAAGAACGCGCGCTACGTGATGCGGATCACCGGAAGCGACAAGGAAGGACTCGATCAGCTCAGCAACTTCATCGACCCGGAGGCAACCTATCCGGTGATCGTCACCACCTCCCGCCTGCTCAGCACCGGGGTGGACGCGCAGACCTGTCGCCTGATCGTTCTCGACCGCGAAGTCGGTTCGATGACCGAGTTCAAGCAGATCGTCGGGCGCGGAACCCGGGTGCATGCTGACACGGGGAAATATTACTTCACGCTGATGGACTTCCGTGGAGCAACCAATCACTTCGCGGATCCCGAGTTCGATGGCGATCCCGTGCAGATCTACGAGCCCGGCGCGAACGATCCGATGGTTCCTCCTGACGAGCCAGATTCGACCCCGGACGAAGCGGAAGAAACCCCCGTCGAGACCAGGCCTGCCGATCCCTCACAGACGGCTGAGCCCGAGGGGCTCGGCTCCGGAGCCCTCGACAGGAAGGACGAGCCTCGTCGGAAGATCTATGTCGACGGCGTGGGGGCCAGCATTGTCGCGGAGCGGATCCAGTATCTCGATGCAAACGGCAAGCTGGTAACCGAAAGCCTACGCGACTTCACCAAACGAGCGCTCCACCGTCACTTTGCTTCCCTCGATGATTTCCTTCGGCGCTGGAACTCCGAAGACCAGAAGCAGGCGATCGTCGAGGAACTGGCGGAGGAAGGGCTCGATCTCGGGGTGATCGGTGCCGAGCTGGGCAAGGACCTCGATCCCTTCGACCTCGTCTGCCATGTCGCCTTCGACGCCAAGCCCCTGACCCGTCAGGAACGGGCCAATGGCCTGCTGCCGGTTTCGTGGACACGAAGATAGGATCGTGATCAATGAACTGGAGAGTGGATATGACGAGACGGAAGTTCAGCCGTGAGTTCAAGATCGAGGCCGTAAGGCTGGTGACGGACCGGG
>JAKAJW010000092.1 GCA_021813645.1 Pseudomonadota bacterium
CATCCGGTTCACCAAGCCGCCATAGGCCTCGATCTCGCGAGTGTGCATCCGGTCATAGACCACGCCGACGCAGAGGAAGAGCGCGCCGGAGATGAAGCCGTGGCTCAGCATCTGGAAGATGGCACCGTCGATGCCCTGCTGGTTCGCCGCGAAGATGCCCATGGTCACGAAGCCCATGTGGGCGACCGAGGAATAGGCGATCAGCTTCTTCATGTCCTCCTGCACCAGCGCCACGAGCGAGGTGTAGACGATGGCGATGGCCGACATCCAGAAGACCAGCGGGCCAAGCAGGTGGCTGGCGACCGGGAACATCGGCAGGCTGAAGCGCAGGAAGCCGTAGCCGCCCATCTTCAAAAGGATCGCCGCCAGCACGACCGAGCCCGCGGTCGGCGCCTGCACGTGGGCGTCGGGCAGCCAGGTATGCACCGGCCACATCGGCATCTTCACCGCGAAGGAGGCAAGGAAGGCGAGCCAAAGCAGGGTCTGCAGGCCGCCGGCGATCTGCCAGCCGAACAGATGGATCGGCCCGGCCGAGAACTTGAACTGCAGCAGCGTCGGAATGTCGGTGGTGCCGGCCTGGACATACATCGTGACGATGGCGACCAGCATCAGCACCGAGCCGAGGAAGGTGTAGAGGAAGAACTTGAACGCGGCATAGATCCGGTTCTGCCCGCCCCAGATGCCGATGATCAGGAACATCGGGATCAGCCCGCCCTCGAAGAACAGGTAGAACAGCACCAGGTCGAGCGCGGTGAAGGTGCCGATCATCAGCGTCTCGAGCACCAGGAAGGCGATCATGTATTCCTTCACCCGGGTCTCGACCGACCAGCACGCGCCGATCGTCAGCGGCATCAGCGCGGTGGTGAGCATCACGAACAGCACCGACAGGCCGTCGACGCCGAGCTTGTAGTGCAGCCCGAGGATCCAGGGACGGTCCTCGACGAACTGGAAGCCGGTGTCGGCAGGGTTGAAGCCCCAGAGAAGCTTCAGCGAGATCAGGAAGGTGAGCGTGGTTGCCGCCAACGCGAACCACTTCGCATTGCGCGCCGCTGCTTCGTCGCCGCCGCGCAGGAACAGCGCCAGGATCGCCGCCGCCAACAGCGGCAGGAAGGTGATGAGGGACAACAGGTCGTGCATCAGTGCGCCCCTCCGGTGAGCGTCATCCAGGTCATCAGGACGCCAATCCCGATCACCATGGCAAAGGCGTAGTGGAACAGGTAGCCCGATTGCGCCCGGGCCGCGAGGCGGGTGAACCAGGGCACCACGCCCATCGACACGCCGTTGATCGTGCCGTCGATGACCTCGCCGTCGCCCTTCTTCCAGAGCAGCCGGCCGAGCGCCATGGCGGGCTTCACGAAGATCGCGTCATAGATCTCGTCGAAGTACCACTTGTTCAGCAGGAACTCGTAGAGCGGGCGGTTGGCCGCCGCGATCCGCGCCGGCAGGTCGGGCCTGACGACATACATCACATAGGCCGTGCCGAAGCCCAGCAGCATCGCGACGAAAGCCGCCAGCCCGACCCATTCCGGGCCGTGATGCGCGGTCTCGATCACGTGGTTCTCGGCGCCGAGATAGATCGCCCCGGTGCCGGGCGCGGCATGTTCGCCGAGGCTGAAGAACTGCGCGATCGCATGCTCGTTGCCGAAGAACACGTTGTAGCCGAGCATCCCCGAGAACACCGCGCCGAGGCCGAGCACGCCGAGCGGGATCAGCATGACGAGCGGGCTTTCATGCGCATGCTCGTGCTTGTGATGGTCGCCCTTCTCCGGCCCGTAGAAGGTCATGAAGATCAGCCGCCAGGAGTAGAAGGCGGTGAAGACCGCGGCGATCACCAGCATCCAGAAGCCATACATCGAACCGGCCGCATAGGTGCCCTCGATGATCGCGTCCTTCGAGTCGAAGCCCGCGAAGCCGACCGGCACGCCGAAGATATCCTGCGAGAACGGGATGCCGACGCCGGTGATGGCCAGCGTGCCGATCACCATCATCCAGAAGGTGAAGGGGATCTTCTTGCGCAGGTTGCCGTAGTTCCGCATGTCCTGCTCGTGGTGCATCGCGGTGATGACCGAGCCGGCGCAAAGGAATAGCAGCGCCTTGAAGAAGGCGTGGGTCAGCAGGTGGAACATCGCCACCGAATAGACGCCCGAACCGGCCGCGGCGAACATGTAGCCCAGCTGCGAGCAGGTCGAATAGGCGATCACCCGTTTGATGTCGTTCTGCACCAGGCCGACGGTCGCCGCGAAGAAGGCGGTGGTGGCGCCCATGATCAGCACCAGCTCCTTCGCCGCGGGGGCGAATTCGTAGACCGGCGACATCCGGCAGACCAGGAACACGCCCGCGGTCACCATGGTGGCGGCGTGGATCAGCGCGGAGACCGGAGTCGGGCCCTCCATCGCATCCGGCAGCCAGGTGTGCAGGAAGAGCTGGGCCGACTTGCCCGAGGCGCCGATGAACAGGAGCACGCCGATCAGATCGGCCGCGTTCCAGTTGCCCCATAGGAAGGTCAGGTCGGTGCTGGCAAGCTTCGAGGCGTTCTGGAAGATCGTGTCGAAATTGATCGAGTCGGTCAGGAAGAACAGCGCGAAGATGCCGAGCGCGAAGCCGAAGTCGCCCACCCGGTTGACCACGAAAGCCTTGATGGCGGCGGCGTTGGCCGAGGGCTTGCGGTAGTAGAAGCCGATCAGCAGGTAGGAGGCCAGGCCCACGCCTTCCCAGCCGAAGAACATCTGCACCAGGTTGTCCGAGGTGACCAGCATCAGCATGGCGAAAGTGAAGAACGAGAGATAGGCGAAGAACCGCGCCCGGTAGGGCTCGTCGTGGTGCCAGTTCTCGTCATGGGCCATGTAGCCCCAGGAATAGAGATGGACCAGCGCCGAAACGGTGGTGACGACGATCAGCATGATCGTGGTCAGCCGGTCGAGCCGGATCGCCCAATAGGTGTCGAGGCTGCCGGAGGAGATGAAGCGGAGGATCTCGATGTGCCGCGTGGTGCCGTCGAAGGTCAGGAAGGTGACCCAGGACAGCCCGGCCGCCAGAAACAGCAGCGCCGTGGTCAGCAGCAGCGCCCCCTTCTCGGAGATCAGCCGCCAGCCGAAGCCGCCGACCAGGGCACCGACGAGGGGCGCGAAAAGGATAATCTGTTCCATACTCAGCCCTTCATCACGTTGACGTCTTCGACGTCGATGGTGCCGCGGTTGCGGAAGAAGCTCACCAGGATCGCGAGCCCGATCGCCGCCTCGGCGGCGGCCACGGTCAGCACGAACATGGTGAAGACCTGGCCGACGAGATCGCCGAGATGGGTCGAGAAGGCGACCAGGTTGATGTTCACCGCCAACAGCATCAGCTCGATCGACATCAGGATGACGATCACGTTCTTCCGGTTCAGGAAGATGCCGAAGATGCCGATCACGAAGAGGGCCGCGGCCACCGTCAGATATTGCGTCAATCCGATCATTCTCGTTCCTCCGGGCCGCGGCCCGCTTCTGTCTCTCACATCCCCGCTTGGCGCGGGGTTCGCTTCATCGCGCCCCCTGGGGGGCCTATTGCAGCCCCTGCCCCGGCTTGACGTCGCGCAGCTCCATCGCTTTCGCCGGATCGCGCCACATCTGGGCCAGCACGTTCTGCCGCTTCACGTCCTTGCGGTGGCGCATGGTCAGCACGATCGCCCCGATCATCGCGACCAGGAGGACCAGCCCCGAGAGCATGAAGAGGTAGACGTATTTGTCGTAGAGCAGCAGGCCGAGCGCCTTGGTGTTCTGCACCTGCGCCGCCGCCGGGGTGACCGCCTGGCGCAGGCTCGCCGCCGCGTCGGAGCTGTGCCAGACGCCAATCATGGTGACGAACTGGAAGATCAGGATGAAGCCGATCAACAGACCGATCGGCATGTATCTCACCATCTCGGCCTTCAGCTCGGCGAAGTCGACGTCGAGCATCATGACGACGAACAGGAACAGCACCGCCACCGCGCCGACATAGACGATGATCAAGAGCATGGCGACGAATTCCGCGCCCATCAGCACGAACAGCCCGGCCGAAGAGAGGAAGGCGAGGATCAGCCAGAGCACCGAATGCACCGGGTTCCGCGCGAAGATCACGAACAGGCCAGAGGCCACCGTGACGATGGCGAAAAGGTAGAAGGCAAAAGCTGCGACAGTCACTCGCTGTCCTCCTCGTCTGCGCCGAAGACGCTCTGCGCGATCTCCAACGCCTTGGTCATGGCGGGCAGGCCGCCGAACAGGCTCATCTGATAGATCACCTCAGCGATCTCGCGCTTGGTCGCACCGGCTTCAAGCGCGTGGCGGATCGTGAGGCGTAGCTGCGGCTCGGCCTGGGCGCCGAGCACGGTCAGCGCGGCCAGCGTGACCAGCAGCCGGGTCTTGGCGTCGAGGCCCTCCCGGTTGAAGGTCCGGCCGAACCACATTTCCATCATGTCCTTCGACATGGTGGGAATGAGGGCGTCGAAGCCCTTCACCGTCATGTTCTCCAGCGCAGGGTTGAAGGCGCGGACCATTTCCTGGCCCTGCTCCAACATCGCCTGGAACAGTTTGGTGAAATCCTCGGTCATCGGTAGGGCGCGTCCGCTTCCAGGTTGCGGGCGATCTCGGCTTCCCAGCGGTCGCCGTTGTCGAGGAGCTTCGCCTTGTCGAAGAACAGCTCCTCGCGGGTCTCGGCGGAAAACTCGAAGTTCGGCCCCTCGACGATCGCATCGACCGGGCAGGCCTCCTGGCAGAAGCCGCAGTAGATGCATTTCGTCATGTCGATGTCGTAGCGCGTGGTGCGGCGGCTGCCGTCCTCGCGCGGCTCGGCGTCGATGGTGATCGCCTGCGCCGGGCAGATCGCCTCGCAGAGCTTGCAGGCGATGCAGCGCTCTTCCCCCGAAGGGTAGCGGCGCAGCGCGTGCTCGCCGCGGAAGCGGGGCGACAGCGGGCCCTTCTCATGCGGGTAGTTCACCGTCGCCTTCGGCGCGAAGAAATACTTCATGCCGAGCGCGAAGCCTTTGATGAAATCGGTCAGGAAAAAGTATTTGACCGCGCGGTTGATATCGATGTTGGCCATGTCAGCCCCCGACCGTGTAGCGGGCCCAGAGACCCCAGAGGACGTCGTATTTCGCCAGGAAAGCCACCAGCACCACCCAGCCGAGGCTCATCGGCAGGAAGACCTTCCAGCCGATCCGCATCAGCTGGTCGTAGCGGTAGCGCGGCACGATGGCCTTCACCATGGCGAAGAGGAAGAAGAACAGCGCCATCTTCAGCACCATCCAGATCGCCCCGTCGGGCAGGCCCGGGATGGGCGACAGCCAGCCGCCGAAGAACAGGAGGCTCATCAGCGCGCACATCAGGAAGATGGCGATGTACTCGCCGGCCATGAACAGCAGGAACGGCGTCGAGGAATATTCCACCTGGTAGCCGGCCACCAGTTCGGATTCCGCCTCCGGCAGGTCGAACGGCGGGCGGTTGGTCTCGGCCAGGGCGGAGACGAAGAACAGCACGACCATCGGCAGATGCGGCAGCCAGTACCAGTTCAGCAGCCCCAGATGACCCTTCTGCGCCGCCACGATGGCGGTGAAGTTCATCGAGCCGGTCGAGATGATGATGCCGATGATGATCAGGCCGAGCGAGACCTCATAGGAGATCATCTGCGCGGCCGAGCGCAGCGAGCCGAGGAACGGATATTTCGAGTTCGAGGCCCAGCCGCCCATGATGACGCCATAGACCTCGAGCGAGGAGACGGCGAAGATGAACAGGATCGCCACGTTGATGTCGGAGAGCACCCAGCCTTGCTCGAACGGGATCACCGCCCAGGCCAGCATGGCCAGCACGAAGGACAGGATCGGCGCCAGGAAGAACACCGGCTTGTCGGCGCCGGCGGGCACGACCACCTCTTTCACCACGTATTTCAGCGCATCGGCCACCGATTGCAGCAGGCCGAAGGCACCCACCACGTTGGGGCCCTTACGCATCTGCACCGCGGCCCATATCTTGCGGTCGCCATAGACGAGGAACAGAA
Source organism: Pseudomonadota bacterium (assembly GCA_021813645.1). GTDB lineage: Bacteria > Pseudomonadota > Alphaproteobacteria > Rhodobacterales > Rhodobacteraceae > Solirhodobacter. The sequence goes on from JAKAJW010000092.1 coordinate 6,007, forward strand.
GCGAGATCATCACGAAGGCGATGACCAATATGCCCTGCAGCACAATGAGCAGCGCCATCCCCAGATCGGTTTGCAGAAACTCAGCCATCTTGCCTCTTCCTCAGACCGGCCCTCAGACCGTCGGTATCCCTTGCGCGCCGCAGTCCCGGACGGTGACTTCGGCATCGATCGTTCTCAAGCCGCGGGGCAGCGCCGGCGAGATGCTGTAAACCGCATCTCCGCGCCAAACGCTACCCTCTTGTGCGACATTTGTTCGCACGTGGCGCGCGAAGCCGTAGCCCCGAATCAGCGCGTATTGCGCAGCAGCACAGCGGGCGTAGGCCTCGACATCGGCATCGCTGCGCGCCCCTTTCATGCTGACCACCACATCGACCAGGCTGCTTTCCAGCAGCACCGTCTTGATGCCGAGGTAGGTCGGGTGGAAGGCGGCCAATTTCGGCGCCCCGGCCGGACCCGGATCGGGCACGGCGCAGCCGGCCAGCAGCGCGACGGCTGCCAGACAGGCCAGCATCGGGGCGAGATTGGCCGCCATCCCGGTCATTCCGCCGCCATCGGCTGCGCCCGCCGCGCCGCCGCAAGCCGCGACAGCTCGGCCATCAGCGCCGAGGCCCGCGCGATCGGGTTGGTCAGGTAGAAATCCTTCACCGCGTTGCGGAAGTCGGCCTTGGCAGGGGCCGCGAGCGGCAGCGGCGCCCAGGCGTTCTCCGGCACCATGTCGATCGCCGCCAGATGCGGCTGGGCGGCGACCAAGGCGCGGCGGAGCTGGCCAAGGCTGTCCCAGGGCTGGGTCGCGCCAAGCTCGGCCGACAGCGCCCGCAGGATCGCCCAGTTCTCCTTCGCCTCGCCCGGCGGGAAACCGGCCCGGAGCGCCAGCTGCGGCCGGCCCTCAGTGTTGACGAAGAGGCCCGCCTCTTCGGTATAAGCGGCGGCGGGCAGGATGATGTCGGCGCGATGGGCGCCGCGGTCACCGTGGCTGCCCTGATAGATCACCACCGGGCCGGCGGCGATTTCGACCTCGTCGGCACCGAGGCTGTAGATCACCTCGGCCCCCTCGATCGCGGCGGCCAGCCCGCCTTCGGTGGTGGCGCCGACATCCATCGCGCCGACACGGCCGGCGGCGGTGTGCAACACAAGGAGCCCGCCGCCGGAGGCTTCCGCGAGCTTCATCGCCTGGCTCAGCACCGCCTCGCCATCGGCCTCGTTGATCGCGCCCTGACCGAGGATCACCACGCAGGGGCTGCCCGGCTGCGCCGCGGCGGCGGCCTTCACCAGCGCGTCGCGCCCGGCGCCGACATGGGTGTAGTCGTAGGTCAAATCGACCGGCTGGCCGATCAGCCGCACCTCGGCACCCAGGCTCCAGGCCTTGCGGATGCGGGCGTTCAACACCGGCGCCTCGTCGCGCGGGTTGGAGCCGACGATCCAGATCAGCTTGGCCGTGTCGATGTCCGCGATCGCGGCATTGCCGACATAGGCCGAGCGGTTGCCGGCCGGCAGCTTGGCGCCGTCGGTGCGGCATTCGACCTTGCCGCCGAGCTTGCCGACCAGATCGGTCAGCGCGAAGACCGCCTCGACCGGGGCGAGGTCGCCCACCAGGCCGGCAACCTTGCGGCCCTTCATCGCCCTTGCGGCGGCGGCCAGGGCCTCGCCCCAGGACGCCTTACGCAGCTTGCCCGCTTCGCGGATATAGGGCGTGTCCAGCCGCTGGCGGCGGAGCCCGTCCCAGACGAAACGGGTCTTGTCCGAGATCCATTCCTCGTTCACGCCGTCGTTGTTGCGCGGGATGATCCGCATCACCTCACGGCCCTTGGTGTCGACCCGGATGTTGGAGCCGAGCGCGTCCATAACGTCCACCGTCTCGGTCTTGGTCAGCTCCCAGGGGCGGGCGGTGAAGGCATAGGGCTTCGAGGTCAGCGCGCCGACCGGGCAGAGGTCGATGATGTTGCCCTGCAGGTTCGAGTCGAGCGTCTCGTTCAGATAGCTGGTGATTTCAGCATCCTCGCCGCGGCCGGTCTGGCCCATCTGATGGATGCCGGCGACCTCGGTGGTGAAGCGCACGCAGCGGGTGCAGGAGATGCAGCGGGTCATCTCGGTCTTCACCAGCGGGCCGAGATCGAGGTTCTCGCTCGCCCGCTTCGGTTCGCGATAGCGCGAGAAGTCGACGCCATAAGCCATCGCTTGGTCCTGCAGGTCGCATTCGCCGCCCTGGTCGCAGATCGGGCAGTCGAGCGGGTGGTTGATCAGCAGGAACTCCATCACCCCCTCGCGGGCCTGCTTCACCATCGGCGAATTGGTCTTCACCTCCGGCGGCTCGCCGTTCTTGCCGGGGCGCAGGTCGCGCACCTGCATGGCGCAGGAAGCGGCGGGCTTCGGCGGGCCGCCGACGACCTCGACGAGGCACATCCGGCAGTTGCCGGCGATCGACAGACGCTCGTGGTAGCAGAAGCGCGGGATCTCGACGCCCGCGACCTCGCAGGCCTGGATCAGCGTCATCGCGCCGTCCACCTCGACCAGCTTGCCGTCGATGCTGATTTTCTTCAGGTCAGCCATTCTTTCACTCCGCCGCCAGAGAGGCACAGTTGCGCGTCAGCCGCGGCCACGCCTCTCGCAGATAGGACCAGCCGAAGGCGTGGTCGGTGTTCCCGTGGGTTCTCAAATCTTTCCGCCCCGCGACCGCTGCCGCGATCGGGCCGCCGCCGTATGCCTGTGCCGGATGCCCCGCGCGTGCCGCGTTCATGCCAGCCCCTCCCGCTCAAGCATCGGCGCCACACGGGCGTCGAAGACATCCGCCGCCGCCAGCACGCATTTCGGCGAGCGGGCGAAGAGCTTCACCGGATGGGTCTCGGCGAAGCGGTCGAAGGCCCGCGTGACGCCTTTCCAGCCGTTGTCGTAATCGTCGCCGACGATCACGCCGCCTTCGGCCAGCAGCGGGAAATACTGGTTCAGGTCGCGCCAGACGCTTTCGTATTCGTGGCCGCCGTCGATATGGATCAGATCGGCGGTGACGCCCTTGCGCTTGAACACCACGGCAGCGGTCTCGGAGGGCATCGGCACCGGCTCGACCAGCGTTTCCACCCCTTCCGCCAGGACATTCTTCAGGAAAGTCTCATAAAGCGAGGGGTAGCCGTGGCGCAGATGCAGATCGTCGCGGTAGGCGTCGTTGATCCAATGCTCGGGCGAGCCGAGCCAGGTGTCGACGGCATAGATCCGCGGGCGGAGCCCGAGCGACTGCGCCAGCTTGGCCATATGGATGACCGAGCGGCCCTTCCAGACCCCGACCTCGATGATCGTGGCCGGGCGCAGCGCGCGGATCGCGGCATCCAGCAGCGGATGGGTCGAACCGCGCCAACCCTGCAGGTCCACCGCGCGCTCCAAGGCGTCGGCGCCGGCATAGAGGGCGGCGAGATCGGCGCCGAACAAAGTCGGCGCGGCGCCGGGCGTCGCGCCCGTCGCTGCCTCTCTGCCGGTTGTCCCGAACATCGCCAAAGCCCCTGCCCCGTCCTTATTCCGCCGCCAGCGCGCCCATGCGGCCGGTCTTCTTGGCCTTGATGCGGTCCTCGATCTCGTCGCGGAACTGCCGGATCAGGCCCTGGATCGGCCAGGCGGCCGCGTCGCCCAGAGCGCAGATCGTGTGGCCCTCGACCTGTTTGGTGACCTGCTGCAGCATGTCGATCTCTTCGATCTCCGCCTCGCCCTTCACCAGCCGTTCCATCACCCGCATCATCCAGCCGGTGCCTTCGCGGCAAGGCGTGCACTGGCCGCAGCTCTCGTGCTTGTAGAACTTCGACAGCCGCCAGATCGCCTTGATGATATCGGTCGATTGATCCATCACGATGACAGCCGCGGTGCCGAGGCCGGATTTCAGGTCGCGCAGCGCATCGAAATCCATCAGCACGTCGTCGCATTCCTCGGCCCGCAGCAGCTGCACCGAAGAGCCGCCGGGGATCACCGCCTTGAGGTTCTTCCAGCCGCCACGGACACCGCCGCAGTGCTTTTCCAGCAGATCCTTCAGCGGGATCGACATCGCCTCTTCGACGACGCAGGGGTTGTTCACATGGCCGGAGATGGCGAAGAGCTTGGTGCCGGTGTTGTTCGGCCGGCCGAAGCTCGCGAACCAGTCGGCGCCGCGGCGCAGGATGGTCGGGACCACCGCGATGCTCTCGACATTGTTCACCGTGGTCGGGCAGCCGTAGACGCCGGAGGCGGCCGGGAACGGCGGCTTCATCCGCGGCATCCCCTTCCGGCCCTCGAGGCTTTCCAGCATCGAGGTTTCCTCGCCGCAGATATAGGCGCCGGCGCCATGGTGCAGATAGAGGTCGAAATCGTAGCCCGAGCCGCAGGCGTTCTTGCCGATCAGGCCGGCGTCATAGGCCTCGTCGATCGCCTTCTGCAGCGCCTCGCGCTCGCGGATGTATTCGCCGCGGATGTAGATGTAGGAGGTGTTCGCCCCCATCGCGAACGAGGCGATCAGCGCGCCTTCGACCAGCGTATGCGGGTCATGGCGCATGATCTCGCGGTCCTTGCAGGTGCCCGGCTCGGATTCGTCGGCGTTGATGACGAGATAGGCCGGCCGGCCATCCGACTGCTTCGGCATGAACGACCATTTCAGGCCGGTCGGGAAACCGGCGCCGCCACGGCCGCGCAGGCCGGAGGCCTTGATCTGCTCCACGATCGTGTCGCGGCCACGGGCGAGGATTTCCTTGGTGCCGTTCCAATGACCGCGCTTCTTGGCGCCGGCCAGGGTGCGGTCGTGCATCCCGTAGAGGTTGGAGAAGATGCGGTCCTGATCCGTCAGCATGTTCGGTTCCTCAATTGCCCCGGCGGCGCCATACGCGCCAGGTGACGACCAGCCCCCAGACGAAGGCGGCCAGCGCCGAAAAATCGAGCAGGAAGGCATAGCGCGGGTCCCAGCCCAGCCTTCCGCCCAGAAGATTGCCCCCGACCCAGATCACCGCCGCGGCGGCGATCACGATCGCAGCGAGCCGAGCCTGGCCCGCCATCCGTTTGTCGTCCGGGGTCGGTGACTTGGGCATGGCTCAATAGACCCCGCCCTTGTCGACCCGCTTGGAAAACTCCGTCTCGCCGCCGGCGGCGAGCAGCTTGGCCTGCGCGACCCAATCGTCACGGCTGACCCGGCCACGGAAGCCTTCCAGGTTTTCATCCATCCAGGCCACCTCGGCGGCGTTCCAGCCGGCGATCTGGGCGAAGTGATAGATGCCCAGCGAATGGCAGAGCGTCTCGAGTTTCGGC